>JBIIJA010000179.1:0-5111 GCA_044234195.1 Cyanobium sp.
CCGTTCCCGGAAGGCGGTCTGCAAAATGGCGGGCGTGCTGGATTGGCCATTGGTGGAGGCTTCCGGCCCGTCAAGGGAAGGGGGAGAGGGTTGATCGAAGGACATGGGTTCAAACGGGGCTAAAGGGAGTGTGGCGACGGCTCGGGGATTTCCTCAAGGGAGGGAAAGTTTCCTCAACGTAGGGAAAGCCGGCGGGGTTGGCAGCCGGCCAAGCTCCGCTACATTTCGCGGGCTTGAGGGTCGGGCTGGTTGGTTTACATCAAGCAGGTCGAGCTCACCCACTTCAAATCTTTTGGCGGCACCATCAGCATTCCGCTGGAGCCAGGTTTCACGGTGGTGACCGGTCCGAATGGATCCGGAAAGAGCAATATTTTAGACGCGGTGCTCTTTTGCTTGGGGCTGGCCAGCAGTCGGGGCATGCGGGCTGAGCGCCTTCCCGATCTGATCAACAGCGCCATGCTTCGGGCCGGAAAGGCGGCCGAAACCACCGTCACCGTCCATTTCGATCTCAGCGACTGGCAGCCCGACAGTGCCGAAGAGGGCCTGGAGGCCCCCCAGGAGGGCCCCTGGATCCGCAGCGGCCAGCGGGAATGGAGCGTCAGCCGTCGCCTGCGGGTGGCCCCTGGAGGCACCTACAGCAGCACCTTCAGCGCCGATGGGGTGCCCTGCAACTTGCAACAGCTGCAAACCCAATTGCGGCGGATCCGGGTGGATCCCGAGGGCAGCAACGTGGTGATGCAGGGGGATGTGACCCGCATCGTGTCGATGAGCGCCCGGGAACGCAGGGGCATCATTGACGAGCTGGCCGGAGTGGCCCTTTTCGATTCCCGCATCGAGCAAACCCGGGGCAAACTCGACGAGGTGCAGGAGCGTGTGGAGCGCTGCCGGATCGTGGAGCAGGAGCTGCTGGCCAGCCGCCAGAAGCTAGAAAAAGACTGTGCCAAGGCCCGGGCCTACCAGGAGCTCCGCGACAAGCTCCATGTCGGTCGGCTGCAGGAGCAGGTGTTGGCGGTGGAGGAAGCCCACCAGCAGCAGCAGGCCCTGGCCCAACGCCGCCAGACCCTGCTGGAGCGCCAGAGCGGCGAAACCGCGGCGGTGGCGGCAGCCAGCGAAGAGCTCCAGAGCGCCACCCAGGCCTTGGAGGTGCTGCAGGCGGAGGTGAAGGCCCTGGGGGAAGACCAGCTGCTGGCCGTGCAAGCGGAACTGGCGGGCCAAGAGGCGGAGGGGCGGGAACTGGCGCGCCAGGCCGAAAAACAGAGCTTGGAAGCCCAGCAGCTGCAGGAACGGCGCCACACCCTCACCCGCCAACGGGGAGAACTCAGCCAACAGCTGCAGGCGTTCCAGGCCCCGCCGGATGAGGACGGCCTGGCCAGGGCGGAGGAGGCCTGCCGAAATGGGGAGGCGGCGGTGGAGCACTCCCGCCGACGGTTGCGAGAGGTGGCCGGTCGCTCCGGCGACTGGATGGAAGCCCAGAAGAAGCGCAGCGAGGAGCGCCGGGGTCTGCTGGAGCGGATCACCCCTCTGCAATCAGAATCCCAGCAATTACAAGAGAGGCTGCGCCAAGCCGAAGAGCGACTGGGGGAACTGGAGAGCGAGGAGCGCCAGGAGGGCGGGCGATCAGCAGAAACGGAGGGTCAACTGGCCCGCCTGCACACCGACCTCAGCCAGCTGGAGGAGCTGCTCACCCAGCAGCAGGGGCGGGTGCAGGAGCTGGCCGAGAGCTTGGCGCTGCAACAACGCACCCGCCTCCGGCTGGAGCAGGAGCAAACCCAGTTGGAACGGGAGATCGCCCGGTTGGAAAGCCGTCGGGAGACCCTGCAGGAAAGCCGGGGCACGGGCGCCCTGCGGATGCTGCTGGAGGCGGGACTGGAGGGAATCCACGGGCCGGTGGCCCAGCTGGGGGAGGTGGAGGAACGGCACCGGTTAGCGCTGGAGGTGGCGGCCGGTGCCCGCCTGGGCCAGGTGGTGGTGGAAGACGACGGCATCGCCGCCCGGGCCATTGAGCTGCTCAAAAGCCGGCGGGCCGGCAGGCTCACCTTTCTGCCGCTGAATCGCCTGCGGGCAGGCAGCTCCTCCTCCGCGGCCGCGGCCCTTCAGCGGGGCGGTGCCCCCCCTGGGAGCGCCGGGCTGGTGGGCCGAGCGGTCGACCTGGTGCGGCACGAGCCGGTGTACGGCGAGGTGTTCCGCTATGTGTTTGGCGACACCCTGGTGTTCGACACCCTGGCCCATGCCCGCCGGGAGCTGGGCCGCTGCCGGGCGGTGACTCTGGAGGGAGAGCTGCTGGAAAAGAGTGGCGCCATGACGGGGGGCAGCCTGCAGCAACGGTCCTCCCAGCTGGGGTTTGGCTCCGCCTCCGATGGAGATGAGGCCGAGCCCCTGCGCCAGCGCCTGTTGGAGCTGGGGGAGAGCCTGGTGGCCTGCCGGCGGCAGGAAGCCTCCCTCAGCAATGGGTTGGAGGCCCTGCGGCCCGAGCTGCAGCTCTCGCAACAGCGCCAATCGGCCCTGGAGGCCGAACGCAAGGCCGCTGAACGGAGCCTTGATCCCCACCGCCAACGGAGCGCCCAGCTGGGCCAGCGGCGCAAAGAGCTGAGCCAGGCCCTCGCCAGCGATGGGGCCAGGCTCGATCAACTCCGCGGCCTGCTGGAGCCGCTGCAGGGGCGGCTGGCCACCCTGGATCAGGCCGAAACCGCCGCCGAGGCCCAAGGGGAGCCTGCCCAGTGGCAGGGCCTCCAGGCGGAACTGGAAGCGGCCGATCAAGCCCTGCTGGAGGCCCGTCGTCTGCGGGACGAGCAGCTGGCCCAGCGACGGGACCGCGCCCTGGCCTGCGAGCGACTCAGCCAGCAGCTGGAAGGCCTCGGCCTGGAGGAGCAGCGGCTGATCAGCGCGGTGAACACCCTGCTCGCGGAACGGGAGACCTGGAAGCAACGGCAACAGCAGCAGCAAGAACGGCGGCGGGTTCTGGAGGCGCAGCAGCAGGAGCTCACCACCCGCTTCGGGGAAAAGCGGCGCGCCCGCGATCAAGCCGAAAGCCGGCTGTCGGAGCAGCGCCAGGCCCTCCAGCAGCGCCAATGGGAGCTGGAGCGGTTGGGGGAGGAGCTGCTGGCGCTGGAGAGCGAGCAACGCAGTGGGGCGCAACGGCTGCAGCAGCTCATCGAGGCCCTGCCCGATCCCCGTCCCGAGGTGCCCGATGGGGTGCGGGCAGCGGGTCTGGAGGCCCTCCACCGCACTTTGGAGCAACTCCAGCGGCAGATGGAGGCCCTTGAACCGGTGAACATGCTTGCCCTTGAGGAGCTGGAGCAGCTGGAGCAACGGCTGGCGGATTTGGAGGAGCGGCTGGAGGTGCTCGGTCGGGAGCGGCAAGAGCTCCTGTTGCGCATTGAGACCGTGGCCACCCTGCGGCAGGAGGCTTTCCTGGAGGCGTTCCGGGCGGTGGATGGGCACTTCCGCACGATTTTTGCCCATCTCTCCGATGGAGAGGGGCAGCTGCAGCTGGAAAACCCCGAGCAGCCCCTGGAGGGAGGGCTGACCCTGGTGGCCCATCCCAAGGGGAAGGCGGTGCGCCGGCTGGCCTCGATGTCTGGCGGGGAGAAATCGCTCACGGCCCTGAGCTTCCTGTTTGCCCTGCAGCGGTTCCGCCCCTCCCCCTTCTATGCCCTCGATGAGGTGGATAGTTTTCTCGATGGGGTCAACGTGGAGCGCCTGGCCGGCCTGATCGCCTCGCAAGCTGAGGATGCCCAATTTCTCGTGGTGAGCCATCGGCGGCCCATGATTGGCGCTGCCACCCGCACCATCGGCGTCACCCAAGCCAGGGGGGCCCATACCCAGGTGGTCGGTTTGCCCCCCGCGGCATGAGCTGGCTGGGAGCAGGCGCTTGCTTCACAATGATTCAATCAGTCCCCAGGTCTTGACCGCATCCACTCCCCCATCCAACGAGTCCTCCGTCCCAAGCGATCGGCTGTGGCTGCGCTCTGAGTTGATGGGCACCCAGGTGATCACCCGCGACACGGGCAGGCGTCTGGGGGTTGTGGGGGAGGTGGTGGTGGATATCGATCGGCGTGAAGTGGTGGCCCTGGGCCTGCGGGACAATCCCCTAACCCGCTTCCTACCGGGCTTGCCCCGCTGGATGCCCTTGGAGCGCATCCGTCAGGTGGGAGATGTGATCCTGGTGGATTCCTCCGACTCCTTGGCCGAGGGCTTCAATCCGGAGCGCTACAGCAAGGTGATCAACTGCCAGGTGATCACCGAATCGGGTCAAGCGCTGGGGCGGGTTTTGGGCTATAGCTTTGACATCGAAACCGGGGAGCTCATCACCCTGGTGATCGGAGCCCTGGGGGTGCCCCTGTTGGCCGAGGGGGTGCTCAGCACGTGGGAACTGCCCGTGACGGAAGTGGTGAGCAGCGGCAGTGATCGCATCATTGTTTACGAGGGCGCAGAGCAGAAGTTGAAGCAGCTGGGCACCGGCCTCCTAGAGAAGATGGGAATCGGGGCTAGCAGTTGGGAAAGGGAGGAGCGGGAGCGCTATCGCCTGGGTCCTGTGCCGGCGGAAAACCAACTGCCAGCCGGTCAGCCCAGCCAGCAGGAGCAGCGGCGCATCCAGCCCGCCAGCGCCCGCGCCTTCCAACCGGAGGAGGAGATGGAGGTTGTGGAAATGGAAGAGCGGCGGCAGCGGGAACCGTTGCGACAACGGCGCTACCTCGACGAAGAGGGTCCCCAGGAGCCCTACCGCCCGTCCTACGGAGATCGGGAAACCTACGGGAGAGATCCCTATCGCTCCCCGGAGCGAACGTTTGAGCGGGCGCCTGAGAGGGTCCCCTATCCAGAGGAGAGGGAGTCCTCCGATCGACCGTCCCCCAGGGAGCGGATCCCTTATCCGGAGAGGGAGGACAGCCAAGGGTGGCCCCCCTCTGGCGGGCGAGAGTTGGACGGGCCAAGAGACCCCTTTTCTGATCGGGCCTCCGCCCCCCGCTCCTACGGCTCCGAGCCCTCGAATGGATCTTCAGCCTCCAGCGGGCGTTGGGAACGGGAGGAACGGGACCCTCGACCAGGGGAAGAGGAGAGCAAGAGCCGCCGGCGTCCTTCGGCCGAGCCGATGGATGTGGAGCCAGAAATCC
>JBIIJA010000181.1:0-5108 GCA_044234195.1 Cyanobium sp.
CCCAAAAGGTTTAATCTGTTTTTCCGACGTTCTAAATCATCAGACATCACCATCACACTCTCTGGTCCGTCAAAAAAAGCAGCCAAGATCTCAGAACTACTCGCCAACCCCTCAGCCAAATCGCCATAGCGATCAGATTCAGCCAAGGGGCCTAGAGCCTTAGTTGTGGCAAACAAATCAGCTTCAGTTTTGCTCTCAAACAATTCAGGATTAACCACATCATCTACCGCCATCACGGATCTACCAATGTCTCCTTTCTCAGCCAGTCTTGATGCGCGCTGCACCACCGACTGAATTGGAGCTAATTTGCCTTGATCACGAAGATCCTGAAGCAGATAGGCTCTTCTCCTGGCGTCACAGAAATCCTGAAGCAGCCGAGATTGAGCGGTACCTTTGTTGCTTGTAATTGATCGGACGATATCCTGATTCAATCCCTCCTCTTCCAGCGAACTCATCCAACGCTGCCTAAGGAACTCGCAGAGCTCTGCGGTGAGAACCGTGGCATCAAGTTGGAAATGGGGCAGAAGATTTTGCCATTGAAGAGTTGCACGCTCAAGAAAACTAGCGATATCGAGCTGCCAATTTTTGCTCCAAAGAATCTGTACAACACCGTTGCCTGCTCTCCTCAACCCATAGGGATCAGATGATCCACTCGGTCTTTCACCACGCGAGAAGATGCTCAGCAACAATTCAAAGCGTTCTGCAAGCGCCAGCACAGCACCTGCAGAGGATTCTGGAAGGTCATCACCAGCGCCACGGGGCAGATAATGCTCCAGCACAGCCTGGGCAACATCCTTGCTTTCACCTTCTGCAAGCAGATACTTAGCACCCATGATTCCTTGAAGCTCAGGAAATTCACCAACCATTTGGCAGACAAGATCATGCTTGCAAAGATGGGCTGCGCGCCTTGAGGCATGGACCACCTGATCGGGCAAGTGAAGGGCTTCTAGCAGCACATCTGTGAGCCATTCCAACCGCTCCGTGCGCTCCCGCAGACTCCCCAAACCTTCCGCAAAGGTGACCCGATCGAGAGCTTCCCTTCGATCAATGCTGGCCACCGCTTGATCGGCCTTTAAAAAGAAGGCCGCATCAGCTAGACGGGCCCGCAGCACCCGCTCATTGCCCCGTTGCACGATCACTTCTGCTTCAGGGAGTGCATTGCTGACACAAAGAAACTTGGGAAGCATCGCCTTTTCGGCGCTCTGGGCTAACGGATCAACAGGAGCATCGGATTTCAGCAAGGGCACGTAGCGTTGATGGGCTCGCATGACGGTGCTGATCACTTCAGGGGGGAGCGCAAGAAAAGAGGAATCCATCGCACCCTCAAGAACTCGGGGAGCCTCCACCAGATCCACAAGTTCGTCGAACAGACCCTGGGGCAAATCAAGCTGTGCTCCCTCCTGAGCCGCAGTGTTCTCCAGTTGTGCCCGAATGGCGGCCGCTCGGGCAGAGCGATCGACCAGCACATCCGCAGCCGCCAAGGTGCTCCCGTAAGCGGCGGCGGAGGGAATCACCACGGGCTCAGGCCAGAGCCGATGGCCCCGGCTCAAACGTCCGCTCTGGATTGGCGGATCACAGTCAGCCAGTTCCACAGGGATCACCTCCTGATCGAAGAGGGCCACAAGCCAGCGCACCGGACGGCTGAATCGACTCTCCCCCTGGCCCCAGCGCATGAAACGTCGTCCCTGAAGGCTCCAAAGCCAGCCCGGAATGCATTCCGCCAGCACCTCTGGCGAAGGACGGCCCGGTTGCTGGGTTTGGGCAAAGACAAAGGGACCTTTTGCGGTCTGCCGCACCTCCAGCTGCTCCACCGACACCCCGCAACGCCGGGCAAAGCCCTCGGCCGCCTGCGTGGCCACCCCATCTCGAAACGCCTGTTGGGCAGGGGGACCTTTGTGCTCCTCGTGGACATCCTCCTGCTGTGGAGGAAGCCCCTCGACCAGAACAGCCAAGCGGCGAGGGGTGCTGGTGACCTGAACCGAGTCGAAACTCAGGCGAGCCCCCAGTAAATCCCTTTCCAGCTGCTGCTTCAGCTGGGGAAGGGCAAGGCGGGCAAAATCTGCCGGCAGCTCCTCAGTGCCGATCTCTAGAAGGAAAGAGGCCATCCAAGGGCGCCCAGGCGCCGGTGAGCACCGTGTGACTGTATGGAAGCGCGGGCCACCATGGGCCGCCAAGATGGCCCAAAGCTGCGACTTCGCAAAGTGGGATTGGGATCCGTGCTGGGCAGAACCATGCCAGCGCTTCTTGTGATCTCTTTGCTCTGGGGGCTTGCGGGCCAGAGCGCACCAAAGCGCTATGACCCGGATCCTCAGGCCTGCCAGGTGGAGGCCATCCGCCGCACGTACCAGGCCAACCAGCTTCCTTGGAAGGATCAGCCCGAGGTGGTGCAACAACGGTTGCGCCAGCTGCAAGCGGCCATGACGCTCGATACCCTTCGGGATTGCCAAGCCAAAGGGCTCATGAGGCCCGAACAGGTTCGCTCGTTGACGGTGGAACTGGGCCTACCCCCTGGACCGGGACATTCTCCTCCAGGCTCCGCTGCCCCCCCTCAGTCCCCTGTGCGGCCGTAAAGGGCCCAGCCTTGGCCGGTGCGCCATGCCCACAGCTGGTCGCCGTAGCTGAAGTGCCACCATTCCTGGGGATGCTGGGCAAATCCAGCCGCTTTCATCACTGCGGTCAACAGGACCCGGCGACGATGCCAGCCGGCCTGTTGGCTCTGGGGGTCAGCGGCAGCTGCCTCGGCATAGAACTCGGGAGAAGAGATGGGGCCAATGGCATCGATGGCGCCCCCCATCTCCAAAGGGTCGCCGCTGCCGCTGGCGAAGGTGAGATCCACTGCGGCACCAGTGCTATGGGGAGGTGGGGTGGCCGGATCCTCACTGGGAGGGGCCCAAAAACAGCCCACCTCCTGGCGCACCGCTTCCCAGGCGGGACCTGATCCCAACGGGTCCAGGCCCCGCTCGCGGCAGGCCTGCGCCGTGGCATGGGCCACCATGAACCGTTGCACCGCCACCGGTCGCCAGGCATCAAAGATGGCCAGACACCAAGTGGGTTCGTTCTCTTGCAAGAGCGCCTGGGCCCGGAGCAGGCGCTCCGCCACCCCTTGGCGCAGGCGAAAGGGACAGGCATCTTCTCCGTAGGGGGCTCCGAGGGAAAGGTAGGGATGGGGTTCGAGACGAAGCAGGGATGGCGGAAGGGCCACCATGGGTTCCCCCCTGTCGACAATGGGGATGGGGCTCCAGGGGCGTAGGGCCATGACCTCAGGGCTTGGTGGGGCTCAACCGCTGGGCAGACACTAAAGCCTTGGAGTTTCGGGGAGCAGCGCATGTCCGGCTGGCCACCGGGCGCTTCAGTTGAGCTGGGCGGATTCCAAGAACCGCTGGCGCTGATGATCGAGGGCCTGGCGCAACAGGGGGACCCCAGCCAACTGGGGATCCTCAGCCAACAGCTGCTGCGCCACCCGGCGCGCGTCCTCCAACACCTCGCCGTCCTCACTGAGGGAGGCCAAGGCCAGATCGGGCAAGCCTGACTGGCGGGTGCCAAGCACCTGCCCGGGCCCCCGCAAACGCAGATCCATCTCTGCAATCTCAAACCCATCGGTGCTCCGCACCAGCACCTCCAGACGCTGGCGGGCCATGGGGTTGGTGCTGTCGTTGATCAGCAGGCAGTGGGAGAGCGCGGCGCCCCGGCCCACCCGACCACGCAGCTGGTGGAGCTGGGCCAGGCCAAAACGCTCCGCATGCTCAATCACCATCACGCTGGCCTCCGGCACATCCACCCCCACTTCCACCACCGTGGTGCTCACCAACACCTGGCACACCCCACTGGCAAAGGCCCGCAGGGCACGCTGCTTCTCGTCACTGGCGAGCCTGCCGTGCAGCAAGCCCACCGTGATATCGGCAAACACCTCCTCCGCCAGATGGCGATGCACCTCCACCGCCGAGCGGAGATCCAGCTTTTCGCTCTCCTCCACCAGGGGCAACACCACATAGGCCCGCTGGCCAAGGGTCACCTGCTCGCGGATCAACTGCCAAGCTTGTTCTCGCTGATCGGAGCGCAGCAAGCGGGTCTGCACCGGCGTGCGGCCCGGCGGCAGCTCGTCGATCTGGCTCACATCCAGATCCCCATGCACGGAGAGGGCCAGGGTGCGGGGGATGGGAGTGGCCGTCATCGTGAGCAAATGGGGCTGCAAACCCTTCGCCAGCAAACGGTTGCGCTGGCGCACGCCAAAGCGATGTTGCTCATCCACCACCACCAGGCCCAACCGCTGAAACTGCACCGGATCCTCCAAAAGGGCATGGGTGCCCACCAGCAGATGCAGTTGGCCATTGAGCACATCCTGCAACAGCTCCCGCCGGCGCCGGGCCGGGGTGGACCCTGTGAGCAAGGCCGAGCTCACATGCAGCTGGGCCAGCCAAGGGGCCAGCTTGCGGTGATGCTGCTCCGCCAACACCTCGGTAGGCGCCATGAGGGCCCCCTGGCATCCCGATTCAATGGCCACCAGCAGGGCCGCCAGGGCCACCACCGTCTTGCCACTCCCCACATCACCCTGGAGAAGGCGCGCCATCGGCTGGGATTTGGCCAGATCCTGGCGAATCTCGGCCAGCACCCTCTCTTGGGCCGCCGTGAGCGGGAAGGGCAGCAAGGCGAGGAAACGGCCCAGGAGGCTCGTTTCTCCGTTCGCGGGCAACAGGAGGGTTGGAGCTGCTTGGCGTTTCAGGCGTTGACGGCGCAGACCCAAGGCCAGCTGCAACAGGAGAAATTCATCAAACACAAGTCGTCGCCGAGCACGCTGCAAGTGCTCTGGATCACTGGGGCGATGGATCTGCTCCATCGCTTCGGAACGGCTTGGCAGCTGTAACGTCCCCTGGCGGAGCTCCCCTGGCAGCGGATCGGGCCAGTGCCGCACCAAGGGCAACACCTTGGCGATGGCCTGGCGCAGCCCATCGGCCGTGAGCCCCTCGGTGAGGGCATAGACGGGCACCAGCCGGCCAATCTGCTGGGAGCGCACCGGGCTGGAGGGGCTCTCCAACACCTCGATCAGCGGGTCGGTGAAGCTCAACCCCCAAGGACCCTCTTTCACCAGGCCACTCACCGCAACCGTGCAG
>JBIIJA010000182.1:0-5102 GCA_044234195.1 Cyanobium sp.
GTTGGCTTCCGCGCTGGCAGCAGATGGAGGTGGTGAGCAGCCTGGGCATGAGCCTGAGGCCCGCCGAGATGGATGGCAGCCGCACCCAGCGGGAGGTGCAATTGGAGGATCAGCTCCTGGTGCTGCGTCAGGAAAACGAAACTCTCATCGAGCGTTTAGGGGTGCAGGAGCGACTCCTGCGCATGGTGGCCCACGAATTGCGCACCCCTCTCACTGCAGCCAAGCTGGCTCTCCAAAGCCACGGCCTGGGCCAAATCGATGAAACCCGGTTCCAGGATGTGCTGCACCGTCGCCTCGACGACATTGAGGCCCTCTCCCGGGATCTGCTGGAGGTGGGCACCACCCGCTGGGAAGCCCTCTTCAACCCCCAACGGCTGGCCCTGGGCCAGGTGGTGGCGGACGCCATCTTGGAGTTGGAGAAGCTCTGGGTTGGCAGACATCTGGAACTGGTCACCGACATCCCTGCCGACCTCCCCGACCTCTACGCCGACCAGAGGCGCATGCGCCAGGTGTTGCTCAACCTTTTGGAGAATGCCTTCAAATTCACACCGGATGGGGGTCGGGTGAGCCTCACGCTGTTGCACCGCACCAGCCAGTGGGTGCAGGTGAGCATCTGTGACAGCGGCCCGGGCATCCCCCGGGAGGAGCAGGAGCGCATTTTTCAAGATCGGGTGCGCCTCCCCCAAACCTCCGGAACCACCTCGGGTTATGGCGTTGGCCTTTCAGTGTGCCGCCGCATCGCTGAGGTGCATGGGGGGCGGATTTGGGTGGTCTCTGAACCCGGCGAGGGGGCCTGCTTCCACTTCACGGTGCCCGTCTGGAGCGGACAAAGCGGTCCCTCGGAGAGGCCCAGTCCCCTAAGAGCTTCTTGACGAAGGGTGCTTCCAGCCCCTAGCTTCCAATTCATCAGCGGTCGATCGTCTCGAAGCTTGCTCCTGATGGGCCAACTCCTTTCATCTGGGGTTGTCAACCTTTCAAGAGTTCAGCGAAGGGATATGGCAGATGAAAAAATTGTCCCCCCTAAGAAGGTGACAACTTTTTGACCAGCCAGTTGATCCACCTCCTCGGAGGTTTTCGCTGAGGCCTCGCCCCCATCGTCTAGAGGCCTAGGACACCTCCCTTTCACGGAGGCGACAGGGGTTCGAATCCCCTTGGGGGTATCACAATCAGGTCCAGGCCCTGGCCGAGCTCACAAGCCATGGGCGTTCGGTTCAGGGCACCAAACGGTCAGTTCTGGGCCAGCAAAAAGCAAGTCTATTGGTCCAGAACTCTTTCAAGAGATGGCCTGGGCTTCCCGACGTTTCGCTTCCTGTTGCACACCGCGGAGGTTGTTCGCCAGGTCTTGCTGCAGACGCTGCTCGATCAACCCGATGGGCATTCCAGGCTTGCCTTGCACCAACAAGGCGTAAAACAGCCAGCTGCTGGTGGCGTCGGCACCAACCCTCCACTCCCCCTCGAAGCAGCGGAAATCCCCCTGGATCATGCGGAAAGGCAAGCGGCCCTCATGAACGGCTTCGGTGAGTTGCAGGGTGACCCGGGCAGAGAAGCGCAGACCGCAAAACATCTGAGTGCCGACTTGCTCAACGCCAACATCGTGATCCCGGCGCCAAAGCACGCGGGAATGCTCAAGATTTGGAATGAAACGGTGAAGATTGTCGTAATCGGTCAGCACCTGCCAGAGCCACTGGGGATCACAAGGGAGGCGCAATTGAACGGCAAGCCGACGTTTTCCATTCGGCAAACGTTCCATCTCCTGGTGGATGGTGTCAAGACTGCAGGTCGTCGTTGCGTTGGAAAGCTCGGGCGACTGCTCGGGCAGGGTGGAGGGAAAGGAGGCCAGGAGCTGATGCGACAAGAGAAGCTCAGGGGACGCTGACGGAAGTGAGATAGGGAGAACGGAGGTGGTCACCCGAGGGGGACCCAATTGGCGCCGGAGTGCGTTCCACCAGCAAAGGCTAGCCCGATTGCCAAAAATCGGAGAGGCGGAAACGTTTCCTATGATCCCCAGGTCTGTTGGGAACCCTGAGATGCGCGTCTCCACCGGGATGGCCACGAGCGCTGACAACCGGATGTTCACCGTGGTGATCGAGAGCTTCGGTGCGGGGCCGCAGCGACGGGCCGAGCGCACCATGACCGTGCCCTTTCAGCAACTGCAGTCATTGATGCAGACCATTGCCCGCAAAGGTGGTCGGATCAAAGTGGTGAGCTCTGACGGGGCCATCCCTGTTTCAGCGTCTGAAACCCCGTCCGAGCCAACGACCGCCGCCCCCCAACCCCCTGTTTCCAAGACAGCTGTGAGCCACGCCGACGTCCCCGTCAATCTTTACAAACCCAAGGATCCGTTCATCGGCACGGTGACTGGCAATTACAGCCTTCTTGCTGAGGGTGCCATCGGTCGGGTCAATCACATCACCTTCGACCTTGCCGGCGGCAATCTCCACTATGTGGAAGGTCAAAGCATCGGCATCATTCCGGATGGGGAGGATGCCGCCGGCAAGCCCCATAAACTCCGCCTCTATTCCATTGCGAGCACCCGCCACGGCGATGATTGCCACGACAACACTGTCTCTCTGTGTGTGCGTCAGCTTCAATACGAGAAAGATGGTGAAACCATCAATGGTGTCTGCTCCACTTTCCTTTGCGATATTGAGCCAGGCGCCAAGGTGAAGATTACTGGACCTGTCGGAAAAGAGATGCTTCTGCCTGCTGATGAAGAAGCCAATATCATTATGTTGGCCACGGGCACGGGCATCGCTCCCATGCGGGCCTATCTGCGTCGCATGTTTGACCAGCAGGAGCGTGCCCATAACCCTGACTATCAGTTTCGTGGCAAGGCCTGGCTCTTCATGGGTGTGCCCACCACCCCAAACCTTCTCTATGAAGAAGATTTCCAGAGCTATCTCAGTGCCTATCCCGAACACTTCCGCTACACCAAGGCCATCAGCCGGGAGGAAAAAAACCCCTCTGGCGGCCGGATGTACATCCAAGACCGAGTATTAGAGCATGCCGATGAGATCTTCGCTCTCATTGAAGATCCCAAAACCCACGTTTACATGTGTGGTCTCAAGGGGATGGAGCCCGGCATTGATGAAGCCATGACCGCCGCAGCAGCTGCGAAAGGGTTGAATTGGGCCGAGCTTCGCCCCAGCCTGAAGAAGCAGGAACGCTGGCACGTGGAAACCTACTGATGGCAGGCTCCCGCTCTTGGGAGCCCTGATCAGAGTTCCCACACAGAAGGGTCTGGAAGTTCTCCTCTGGCGGCGCCTTGTCTCTGGCCTCGTTAAACCTGAAGTAACGGCCAGACCTCCATGACTGCGATTTTGACCAACCCCCTGAGGGTGGGGCTGCGCCAAGAACGGGTGATCCCCCCCCAGTGCATCGTCATCTTCGGAGCCAGCGGGGACCTCACCCACCGCAAACTTCTACCGGCGCTGTTCGAGTTGTATCGGCAGCGCCGGCTCCCCAGCGAATTCGCCGTGCTGGGTTGCGCTCGTCGTCCCTGGAGCGACGATGAGTTCCGCCAGCGGATGGCTGAAGCCCTCGGCAAGGACATCGCCGACCACCCTTCCGCCTGGGAGCACTTCAGCCAGGGCTTGTTTTATGAACCGGTTGATCTCCAGCAAAGTGAGCATCTGGTCCGGTTGGCTGAACGCCTGGAGGTGCTTGATCGTCTGCGTGCCACCCGTGGCAACCGCACCTTTTATCTCTCCGTTTCGCCAGAGTTTTATGGCAGCGGCTGTCGTGCTCTAGCGGCGGCTGGTCTGCTTGCGGATGCGGAGCGGAGCCGTGTGGTGATTGAAAAGCCTTTTGGTCGGGATTATGGAAGCGCCCAGTCGTTGAATAAAATTGTTCAGGCTTGTGCAAAAGAGAGCCAAGTCTTCCGCATTGACCACTATTTGGGTAAGGAAACAGTTCAAAATATTTTGGTATTACGCTTTGCCAATACAATGTTTGAACCACTTTGGAATCGGAATTATATTGCAAATGTGCAAATCACTGCCGCTGAAACGGTGGGTGTGGAAGAACGTGCTGGTTATTACGAAACTTCGGGTGCCCTGCGGGACATGGTGCAAAACCATCTCACCCAAATCCTTGCCCTGACAGCCATGGAGCCTCCAGGACGTTTTGATCCAGAGGCCATACGCAATGAAAAAGCCAAGGTGCTGCAAGCGGCCCACCTTGCCAATGAAGACGAGCCTTGGAAATGCTGCGTGCGTGGCCAATACAGCTCCGGGGGCACCACGGCTCATCCCCTGTCCGGCTATCGCCAGGAACCTGGCGTGAATGCCAACAGCACAACCGAGACTTACGTGGCCATGAAGTTGTTCATCAACAACTGGCGCTGGCAAGGTGTGCCTTTCTATCTGCGCACTGGCAAGCGCCTTCCCAAGCGTCTGAGCGAAGTGGTGCTCACCTTTCGGGAAGCGCCCGTGCATCTCTTTGATGCGGCGGGCGGAGCGCCCACACCCAATCAATTGATCCTTCGCATTCAGCCGGATGAGGGGGCCGAAATCAAATTTGAGGTGAAGGCGCCCGGCTCGGGAATGCGCAGCCGACCAGTGGATATGGCCTTCAGCTACGACGAATCCTTTGGTGAGCCCTCCGATGAGGGGTATGTGCGACTCCTGGCCGATGCCATGCTCGGGGATCCCACACTCTTTACCCGCAGCGATGAAGTGGAGGCGGCTTGGCGGCTCTACACGCCACTCTTGAAGCTCATCGAAGAATCTCCCTGGCAACTTCCCGTCCATGCCTATGAAGCGCGCACCTGGGGGCCCGGAGCATCGGACAACATGCTTGCCGAGGACGGTCTGATCTGGCGCAGACCCTGAGTTCTGCAACAGCCCTTTCTCAAGCGTTTTTCAGCACCGTTCTTTTTTGTTGCCATGTCTGCCCAACTCACGCTCCAGGCCCCCCTTGAGATCCCTCCCGTTGAAGTGGTTCCCTATCTTCAGCAGCTCTGGCACCAGGGCCTAGAGGGCGCTTCCGGAGCGGCCACGTTCACCTTGCTCGTCTGGGAGCCCTCCTGGCTGGAGCAGCAGCTGGTGCGCATGGGCCGTGTGGATGGCCCGATCACCGGTCTTGACCGCGCCGATGTGCTG
>JBIIJA010000184.1:0-5088 GCA_044234195.1 Cyanobium sp.
GCCGATCACCGAAAGGCAGGCGCTGTCGGCCTCCTTGCTCGCGGATTCCCTGGGCAGCAGGCTTCGGAGCGCCCGCCGCAGCCGCACAATGGCGTCCTGGGGAATGGTGAGGCAATAGGTGCCATCCCCGTGGGGTCCCAGCAGATCGATGCCCTCAAGGGATTCCAGCGCCGCCTTCACCATGCCCATCGAGCTGGCGTTGCGCTCCGGCAGTCCGTGGTTGCTCTTGTCGCCCCTCTCCCAGATGCCGTAATCGGCCACCCGGTAGGCCCGGGCGATGTAATACACGAGATTTTGCACAAAATCCCGCTCGTGGGCGGTCTGCACCACCACCAACCCGGATCGGGTGAGCTGGGCCAGCTGCAGCAGAAACACAGCTGTGGCGTCGAGTTGTAGGTGCCCCCAGCCATCGTCGGGCACCACCGTGGCCCCCGATCCTGTATCAAACTTGGCGTGGATGGCATCGAGCGGGCGCAGGCTTCGCTTGAAGCGCTCCACCTTTGGTGCTTGGCGCATCATCGAGGCCAGCAGCCCCCGCATCAACTGCAGCACCCGCTGCTCCAGCTCAAAGGCCCGGCGGCAGGAGCCGCTCTGGCGCCTGTGGGCCATGGCCAGGCCCCACACACACTGGATCGAGTAGACGCAGTCGCGCACCCAGGCGTCGCCGTAATTGCCATGCACCGTGTTGGCCGTGCTGGCTGGCAGCAGGCCGGTCAGGGGATGCTGGCGGGAGAGCACCACCGCTTCGATGTCCCGATCCAGCTGCTGCAGCAGTGCCAATGCCTCAGGAGCTGCTCCGCTGGAGACTTCTCTCGGGGAGGGGGGAAGACCCGGTTGGCTCACCATGGTCGAATCGCTGGAGCGCATCCCCACAGGCTGATTCACTGATCCGCAGCCATAGATTCTCCATCGCGACGCTCCCTCCCATGGCAACAAACGTCACCGCACCCTTCCAGGCCGAGGTGCTAGGGATACCGGTGAATGTTTGTGATGACGTTTTTGCCGCCGCTGTGGGCCTCTACGACCGGGGTGGTGGTCAGATCGTCACACTGAATGCGGAGATGACCATGGCTGCCCTGGCGGATCCCGCCCTGGCCGGGGCGATTCGCGGGGCCGACCTGGTGATTCCTGACGGGGCCGGGGTGGTGTGGGCCCTGGGGCGGCAGGGCACCCGGGTGCGTCGGGCGCCCGGCATTGAGCTGGCCAGGCAGCTGCTGGAGCATGCCGCAGCTCACCAATGGCGCGTGGCCCTGGTGGGCTCCAGCCCCCAGGTGCTCGAACGGCTCTGCCACACCTTGGCGAAGGACATCCCCGGGATCCAGCTGGTGATCGCCATCCATGGGTATAGCGACCCCCGGGCCTGGCCCGCCCTCGAAGAGCATCTGCTCTCGCTGCACCCCGATCTCACGCTGGTTGCCCTGGGGGTGCCCCGCCAGGAGCTCTGGATCCAATCCTTGCCCCATCCCTTGCTGGGCATCTGGATGGGCGTGGGCGGCAGCTTTGATGTGTGGGCGGGCACAAAGAAAAGGGCTCCCCGCTGGATGGGGCAGATGCACCTGGAGTGGCTTTACCGCTTGCTCCAGGAGCCCTCGCGCTGGCGGCGGATGTTGGCTCTGCCGGCGTTTATGAAGGCTGTGCTCAGCGGAAACCCACCGAGGCCTGCCACACAAAAGCCAGCAACAGGAAGAAGAGGGGAATGATGGGCAGGATGTCCACCAGGGGGGCGAAGGCCTGATAGGCCTCGGGAAGCTGGGCGAAGCTGTGCAGCGGAAGGACCATGCCGGAGGAATCCTTTGCGGTGGCTGGAACCTACCACGTGTGCGCCGCCGGGGAGTCGGGCTGCCAGGGAGCGAAATCCTCTGCAAAACACCCTTCCCTTATGGCCTGGGCCATGGCGCTGGTGAACCGCAGCAGGGTGGTGAGGTTGTGGAGACTCAATAACGTGCGACCCAGCATCTCGTCGCAGCGCAGCAAGTGGTGCAGGTAGGCCCGGCTGTGCAGGCGGCAAGCCAGGCATGGGCAGCCCTCCTCCAGCGGGCTGTGGTCATGGCGGAAGCGGGCATTGCGTAGGTTCCAGCGCTCGCCCCCCACCAGGGCCGAGCCATGGCGCCCCAGCCGTGTGGGCAGCACGCAATCAAAGAGGTCAAACCCGTGGGCCACGGCCACCGCCATCTCCCGCAGGCTGCCCACTCCCATCAAGTAGCGGGGTCGATCGTCAGGAAGCAGCGGGGCCACCTGGGCCACAATCCGATGCATCTCCTCCACCGGTTCCCCTACGCTCACTCCCCCCACGGCGATGCCGGGCAGGTCCATGGAGGCCACAAACCGGGCCGATTCCTCCCGCAGGTGGGGATAGCAGCCGCCCTGCACGATGCCAAAGAGCGCTTGCCGGCCCCCCTCGTGGTGGGCCATGCAGCGCTCCAGCCAGAGATGGGTGCGCCGGCAGGCCTCGGCCACCAGCGCCTCTGAGGCCGGGTAGGGAGGGCACTGGTCGAACGCCATCGCCACATCGGCCCCCAGATCCTTTTGGATCGCCATGCAGCGCTCGGGAGTGAGAAGAATGGCAGAGCCATCCCGGGGCGAGCGGAAGGCCACCCCCCCATCATCGATGCGGTTGATGGCCGCCAGGCTGAACACCTGAAACCCACCGGAGTCGGTGAGCATCGGTCCCTTCCAGCCCATGAAACGGTGCAGCCCCCCGGCTTCGGCCACCACGGCCTCGCCAGGCTGAAGGTGGAGATGAAACGTGTTGGCCAGCACCATCTGGGCCCCTGTTTCCTCCAGCTGGGGGATGCTGATGCCCTTCACGGTGGCAGCGGTCCCGACAGGCATGAACCGGGGGGTGTGCACGGCTCCGTGGGGGGTTTGCCAGTGCCCGCAGCGGGCGCGGGTGCGGGGGCACTGGGCCGTGACGGTGAAAGCGAAAGCCTGGGCTGACAAGGGTTCTGGCTGCGGGATTCGACCCTAGGTGTCGGAGTCCCTGTGCCTGGTGAGGGCATGGCATGGTGGAGCCGCCTGTCTTGGCCCCCAACTACGCCACCCGTTCCCCCACCCTCCTGGCTCCAGGATCTGGCCGGGGCCTGGATCTTCTATTCCGTGCTGCCGGCCTGGCCTGGAATTCCTCCCCGTTTTGAGCGCATCGCCCGTTTCGCGCCCTGGATAGGCCTGGTGATCGGGGGCCTTCAGGCCCTGCTGTGGGCACTCCTTCAGGGACACGTGCCCCTGCTGGCCCAGGTGTGCCTGGTGTTGGCCTTGGGTTTGCTGCTCACCGGTGGGCTTCACATGGATGGGGCGATGGACACGGCCGATGGACTGGCCGCCGGGGAGCGGCTGCTGGAGGCCATGCGAGACAGCCGGGTGGGGGCGAGCGGCGCTCAGGCTCTGGCCATGCTCCTTTTGCTGAAAGGGGGGGCCTTGGCCAGCCTGGAGGCCGCGGCCCCACAGGCCCTGGTGTGGGCGGCCCTGTGGGGGCGGATGGCGCCCCTGTTGGCCATGGCCTGGTTTCCCTATTTGCATCCCCGCGGCTCAGCGGCCTTTCACCGCCAGCACTGGACCGGCTTGCTCCGGGAGGCCGGTCCAGGCCTTTTGGCTGTGGGGGGGCTGGTATGGCTGCACCTGTCCCAGGGGTGGAGGCCCATCGGTTTGGCGGGTGCACTTCCGGCCCTGCTGGTGCCCCTCTGGTTGGGGCGCCGCCTGGCGGGCCATAGCGGTGACACCTATGGAGCCTGTGTGGAGTGGACGGAGGTGCTGGCTTTGGCGATCAGTGCGATGGCAAGGATGTTGGCCCCCCTCGGGCCGGCAGGGTGAGTCGGAAGGCATTTCCCTGGTCAGGAAGTGCTGGATCGACCCGTGCCGGCGGGATCACGAGCTCCAGATTGCCTCCGAGATGGCGGGCCAGATCCCGCGCCAGGGCAAGCCCAAGCCCAGTTCCCGGTTTTCCCTCGCTCTGCTTCCCGCGAACGCCCCGCGCAAAGATGCGCTCCCGTTCTTCCTCGGCGATCGGGAGACCTCCATCCCACACCGTGAGGGCGGGTCCGTCCGCTGTGGTGGTGCACTGCAGACCCACCGGACTACCTGGGGCGCTGTACTGAAAGGCGTTCTCCAGCAGGTTGGCCAGGATTTCCGCGACGGCGCTTCCCTCCCCTCTCCAGGGGGGCAGCGCCTCCGGCCCATGCCATTGGCGCCCCTGCAGGGCGGCGGTGGCCGTGGCCCGCTGGAGGAGGGGGGGCAAGAGCTCCTCCAAGGTCTCCCCTTGGGGCCCAGACAACAAGGGGGGCAGGAGCAGAGGGTCGGGGCTGCCAGCTGGCGGGAGCAGGCCATCGGGCTGGGCCAGGGCGCTGATGGCTTCCACATACTTGTTGAGCTGCCGTTCTTCCTCCAGCAGGCCTTCCACCAGGCTGCGGCTGTCGCTGTCCTCTTTCACGCGGCGCAGGAGCAAATGGCCGAAGGTGCGCAGGGCCGTGAGGGGATTGCGGAGCTGATGCACCAGCAGCCGCAACTGCTCCTCTTGGGCCTCAACCCGCCTTTGTAGACGCTGCTGCTCCAGATCCAGCCGGAGCGCTTCGGTGAGGCACCCCGCTACTCCCTGCAAACGCTGTTGTAAACGGGGAGACCAGGCCGCACCTCTGGTTTCCACCTGCAGGGCCCCCAGCAGGGCAGCCCCGTCCCGGAGGGGGAGCCAGCGTCGTTCTTCCGCTGGCACCCGCAGTTGGCTGTCCGTGCCGACGGCGGCGAGCCGGCGGGCGTCTTCGGGCCATTGGCCCAGGGGAAGCAGGGTGGGGATGTTGCCCTGCCCGGGATGGGTGACGTACACCACCAGAGCTTCCACATCTGGGCAGTCCACGAATTGCCCCAGTTGACTGTGCAGCAAGGCAAGAAACCGCTCGGAGACTGGGGTCACTGGGGAACGGGCCTGGAGAGTGGGCCGAACTTAAAAAAACTTGACCCGAGGGGTGTCGGGAAACCTAAAAAAAGCTTTAGAATGTGTGTATCGACCACTACTTCCCAGTCCCCAGCCGGGAGGAGTTGTCCAGCTTGCGCGGCCAAGGTTGCAAAGCCCTTGCAATTCAGGCTACAGCAGAAGCAGGT
>JBIIJA010000183.1:0-5088 GCA_044234195.1 Cyanobium sp.
GGAGACGCACCACAAGGCCGGAGGGGAGTGGCCTTGGGCCCTGGCCTCCGGGCGAGGGGAAGAGCCATGGGGTGCTGAGATGGCCCCAGGCCAACAGCTGGCTCACCTGATCGGCCGTGAGGTGGCACGAATCATCCAGAGCGCGGCGCTCGGAGGCAAACCGGAGGCCTCCATCGATCCATTGGAGATAGAGGGGCTTGATCCCCAGACGGTCGCGGGCCAAGAGCAGTTGCTGGGTGTGGCTGTCGTAGGCGGCAAAGGCAAACATGCCGCAAAGCTCATCGAGAAGGGCTGACCCTCGCTGGGCCAACCCCTCCACGAGGGTTTCGCTGTCGCTGTGCCCCCGCCAGGCCTGAAACCGAAGTCCTTCCCTCACCTGCAGATGGTTGTAGATCTCCCCGTTGAACACCAGGGTGAAGCGACCGCAATGGCTGGTGATCGGCTGAGCCCCAGCGGCGGTGAGATCCAGGATGGCCAAGCGGGTGTGACCCAGCCAGCAGTGCCCATCGGGGCTGAGCCAGCCCCCTTGCGCATCGGGCCCGCGGTGGCGCAAAAGGTCGAGAGACTGGGGACGAGCCTCCTGGCCCCAACGCAGTTCCCCGATCAGGCCGCACATGCACCCGTCCCATGGAGCTGTTGGTGCCAGGCCCAGGCGTGGGCCAGGATCACTTCGAGCTCGGGGTAGCGGGGCTGCCAGCCCAGCTCCCGGTGGGCTTTTTCCGCGGAGGCCAGCAACACGGGCGGATCCCCAGGCCGCCGTGGGGCCACCTTCGCCGGCACCGACCGTCCCGTCACCGCCTCAGCGGCCTGGAGCACCTGGCGCACGGAATAGCCCTTGCCGTTACCCAGATTGAAGACGGCGGGTGTCGCCGAGGTGGGGGGTCCAGCCGCCCCCAACCGCTCGGCCTCTTGGGCCACCCACCGCAATCCGAGCAGGTGGGCATCGGCAAGGTCACTCACGTGGATGTAGTCGCGGATGCAGGTGCCATCCGGGGTGGGGTAATCGTCTCCAAAAATCTGCAGACAGGGGATCCGGCCCGTGATGGCATCGAGGGCCAAGGGGATGAGGTGGGTTTCGGGGTTGTGGTTTTCCCCGAGGTCTGCGGCAGGATCAGCACCGGCGGCATTGAAGTAGCGAAAGATCACGCTGGGAAGCCCATAGGCCGCAGCGAAATCAAACAGCAGCTGCTCCACCATTCGTTTGCTGTGGCCGTAGGGGTTGATGGGGTGTTGCGCTGTGGTTTCCAAGATGGGCACCTCCTCGGGCACCCCATAGGTGGCACAGGTGCTGGAGAACACGATCGGCACCGGGGCACCCCGACGCTGCCCCTCCGCCACCAACGCCTCCAGCAGGGTGAGCGTGTCGCCGAGGTTGTTGCGGTAATACTTGGCCGGATCCACCACGCTTTCCCCCACATAGGCATAGGCGGCGAAGTGGAGCACGGCCCGTATGGGCTCGCCGGGCTGCCCTGGGGCTGGAGCACAGGCGGGATGGGTGCCCTGCAACAGGCGATCAAGCAACTCCCGATCTCCCACCTGACCTTCCACCAGGGGAACCTGAAGTGTGTCCTCCAAGATGTTGAGGTGGCCGTAAACGAGATTGTCCAGCACGATGACGGCAGAGCCCGCTCGCTGCAAGGCACGCACCGCATGGCTGCCGATGTAACCGGCTCCTCCAGTCACCAGGATCGTCATCCCTGAAGCATTCACCTACGCCTCCAAGCGAAGCATGCAAATCGGGCGGCTCAGGAGCCTGCTGTGGCGCAAAACCGGGTGGGGGTCGCAAGGTCTCAAGGCCAGCAGGAGCAGGCAGAAGGATGTTTGGGGGCCTTTGAAGAGTGCCGCGGTGGGGAAGCCGTGCCGGTGCTTCAGCTCAAACCCTGTAAAACTCCCGGTACCAGGCCACAAACTGGGCCACCCCCTCCCGCACCGGGGTGTTCGGCCGGAAGCCCGTCCAGGCCTCTAGGGCCGTGGTGTCAGCCGCGGTGGCGGGCACATCTCCGGGCTGCATGGGCAGGAAGCGCTTCTCGGCGGTGATCCCGAGGGCGGCCTCCAGGGCCTCGATGTAGGCCATCAGCGGCGTGGGATTGGAGTTGCCGATATTGAACACCCGATGGGGCGCCCAGCTGGTGGCGGGATCGGGAGTGGCGGCATCAAAGGCGGGATCGGGGGTGGCGGGTTTATCGAGCACCCGCAGCAGGCTTTCAACGATGTCATCGATGTAGGTGAAATCTCGCACCATCTTTCCTTCGTTGAACACCTCAATAGGTTCTCCAGCCAGCATGGCCCGGGTGAAGAGGAAAAGGGCCATGTCGGGCCGGCCCCAGGGGCCATACACGGTGAAAAAGCGCAGACCCGTGGCCGGCAGCCCGAAGAGGTGGCTGTAGGTGTGGGCCATCAACTCGTTGGCCTTTTTGCTGGCCGCATAAAGGCTCACCGGGTGATCCACGCTCTGGTGTTCACTAAAGGGCAAGGAGGTGTTGCCGCCATACACCGAGCTGCTGCTGGCATAGACCAAATGGGCCACACCGTGATGGCGGCAGCCTTCGAGAATGTGGCCAAAGCCCACCAGGTTGGCCTGGATGTAGGCGGACGGATTCTCCAGGGAATAACGCACCCCAGCCTGGGCAGCCAAGTTCACCACCCGCTCCGGCCTGCCCGGGGCCAAAGGCTCACCGCCCAAGCCCTCTCCGCGGAAGGCCGCCTCCACGGCTGAGCGATCCTCAAGACTGGCCTGGATCAGGGCAAAAGGCACGCCGCAGCCGGCTGCCAACTCCTGTAGCCGGACAAGGCGGGCCTGCTTGAGAGCTGGATCGTAGTAAGAATTGAGATTGTCGAGTCCGATCACTGGCGTACCCCGCTCGAGCAGGCGCCGGCTGAGGTGGTAGCCAATGAAGCCTGCTGCCCCGGTGACAAGAACGGACATGGGCGGTGGAGCAAAAGGGAGCCAGAATTCCAACGACGATGGCACAGGCAATGACAAGGACTGGGTCGAAGAACAGCAAGGTGATCGGCGTAGACACAAATTTCAAAAAAAGACAGTGTCATTTCCATTGGAAAATTCTCTCAGTCACTGGAGAAAAATCGAAAATCATTGACGTTCATGTTTCCCGGTGGGCCAGTCAGTGATCTTCAAAGGCTGGGAACCCGAGGCCCCCTAATAGACATCCCGCGAACTGAAGCGGAAGACCGTGAGTAGAAGGTTTCTGAAATCCAGGCTGAGAGACCAATCCCTTTGGTAACGCAAGTCGGCCTCCACGCGTCTCATCATCGCTTCAAGCTCGGTCGTTTCCGTGTCTGTTGTTTGAAACGTGTTGTTCCCTGCCGAGAAACGATTTCCTCCAGCGCCTGCTGGGTGTCCCTGCGGAGGCCGAGAGAAAATAGTCACCCCACCGCGCCACAAAACCAAGGGGCAGCCCCCCATTGAGCGCTGGGCGAATCACCTGGGCGGGGCGTATCGGGGCCGCTTTGACCTGGGCATCGCAGGCCGGTCGGCGTCCGCTGAACCCTGCAAGGGAGAAGAGGGGGGAGGCGAAGAGCTGAAGGTCGTGAGCTTGGCCTGTGGAGCCGTTCCTTCTACCGAGACAAGACGCCAGCGGGGAGCTGCTGATTCTGGTTGGAGATTTGGAGTCGCGTGGGCCACAGCGCTGCCCAAAACGGAGGAGAGTCCCAAACCAAACAGCAACGGGGCAGGGAACGAAGCCACGCTGGTCGCACAAGCCTTGTTGGCGAAAACTTTCTTATTGGTGAAAGCTTTACTGAGTTCAGTCAACATTGACTGGCCCCCAGCTTCTGCCCTCCAGCAATGGCAAGCATCCCGGGGCGGAAGTCTTGGCCGACCGCTGCGATAAGTTGGATGGTTCGCCGTTGCTGACAGCCACAGGGCGTCAGCCCCCTTACGAGCCAATTCCGGCTTGAGGCGACCACGACGCTCCAACCATGACCCAGCCTTACTACGAGACCATGTACATCCTCCGGCCGGACATTCCGGAGGAGGAGGTGGACAGCCACATCGCCAAATACCGCGACCTGGTGACCGAGGCCGGTGGCGAGGTGCTTGACACCCAGATGCGGGGCAAGCGTCGCCTGGCCTACCCGATCGGCAAACATCGGGAAGGCATCTACGTGCAGCTCAACCACAACGGCGATGGCCAGCAGGTGGCCCCCCTGGAGAAGGCCCTCCGCCTCTCCGAGGATGTAATCCGCTACCTCACCGTGAAGCAAACCGGGCCCATGCCCCCACCCCGGGCCTTGGTGACCACCGAAACCGTTGCCTCCAGCCCGGCCACCATTCCGGCCGCTGGTACCCCCGCTGAAGACTGAAGTCCGCCCAAGCACCCGCTGACCCGAACCCCGGTTGTGGAAATCGGGGTGTCCGGTTAAGTTGGCGGCCCATTGGGCCGTCTGGAGGGGTGCGCTGATGACCTTGGGACACACGCTTGCAAACCAGCAACCCGGTCAACGCGCTCTCCGGCTGGTATCACCTCCGCAGGAGGAGAACCTCCAGCCCACCTCCCCCGTCACCCCATCCACCGCCTCACCCGCCCTGCGCCGTTTGCAACGGGATCTGGAGGCTGCCAAAGCCGAAGCTCGCAGCCTTCATGAGCTGCTTGAGGAGCTGCCAGCCATCCTTGAGCACAAGTTTCACTTGCGCCTGAGGGGGGTCTTGGCGGAGCAGCGCCAATTGGAGCACCACAATGCCCTGCTGCAACATCACCTGCTGGCTCTTCGCAGCGATGGCCAGGCTGGCATGGTCCAGCCCCCCGCCCTGCCGGCAGCCGCAGAATCGCCTGGTTTGAGAGCGGCGGAGGCTGCAGACAGCGAGGATTCCCCCATCACCCAGGGACTGGGACTGCGGCGCGCCCTGCGCCACCTCCATCGCTGAAGTTCCGCAGCCCTCGCCGACTCGGCCCTTAGCGGTGCCGAGTCGACCAGAGGCGGGTGGGCAACCCCCAGACATAGATGAAGCCCTCAGCTGCCCGATGGTCGAAGCGGTCCTCGGCGCCGTAGGTGGCCATGTCGCTGACATACAGGCTGTCCGTGGGGCTTTGGCGGCCAATCACCGTGGCGTTGCCGCGGTGCAATTTG
>JBIIJA010000185.1:0-5065 GCA_044234195.1 Cyanobium sp.
TCTCTTCCTACGCTGAGGGCTGATTTGCCATGCGGCCCATGGTCGCCCCGCCCAGCCCCCGGGAGCTGAGGGATGCCCCAGGGGTTCCCGATGCCCTGACGCTGCCCATGGCGCTGACGGCCAGCTTGCGCCTCACCCCCGAGCAGTTTGCCGAGCTGTGCGCGGCCAATCCCGACGCGGTGCTCGAACTCGCCGCCGATGGCTCCCTGATTCCCATGACACCCACCGGGGGCGACACCGGAGCACGCAACGCCGATCTGCTCTTTCAAATCCAGAGCTGGGCACGCGCCAGCGGCGAGTGGAAGGCGTTCGACAGCTCCACCGGCTTCCGCCTGCCGGATGGCTCCGTTCTCAGCCCCGACGCCTCCCTGGTGGCCCTGGAACGCTGGCAGGCCCTCAGTGAAAAGCAACGCCGGGGCTTCGCGCCCCTCTGCCCCGATCTGGTGGTGGAGCTAGCCAGTCCTAGCGATGAGGGGCCCCGCTGTCTCACGGCCCTGCGCCAGAAGATGGCGGCGTATCAGCGCAATGGCGCCCAGCTGGGCTGGCTGCTGATCCCCCAGGGTCGGGCGGTGGAGGTGTGGGGGCCACTGGGGGGTGGCGAGCGGGGCCGGCGGATCGATGCTGCCCCGCGGCTGGAGGGCGCACCCCAATTCGCCGGGCTGGCCATTGATCTGGAGGAGATCTGGGCGGCTTGACACAGCCGGCTCCCCTCCAAGGGCGCGTTGAGTTTCAAAGATTGTGTTCCGTCGATGGCAGGACGTGGGTTCGCGGCTCATCAAGCCAGTGGCCTTTGCCACGCCAGGGGCTCCAGAAGCGCTGCCAGATCTGCCCTTGAGGCTTCAGGAAGGTGGTCGGCCAGGATCGGACCGAGGAGCGGCTGCGGCCTGGATGCCGCGGACTCGTCCGGCCTTGCCTTTCACGCGTCTCCCTCTGCCAGTTCGCGCAACTCCGCCAGCCACCGATCAAACAGGTCCAGATCCTTGAGCCAGCGGGGCCAGAGCTCCAGCACCCCTTCCAGCCGTCGTCGCACCAACTCAGGATCCAGGTCATCGGCATAGCGATGGCGCACAAGATGGCGAAAGGCCAACAGCTCCCGCAGATCCCGCGCCGTGACGTCGGACAGCACCGCTGGCCGCAGATCCGTCGCCTGGGTGAGGCGATCCAACAGCCGCCGATGCCAGTCCGTCCCCTCCGGTGTGGAGCCGTTCAGCATCCGCACGATCTGAAGCAGGCAGCGTTCGATTCCGGTGTAGAAGCTCTGCAGCCTGAGCGCTGCCGCGTCCACCCTCTCCCCATCAGCCCCCTCCCGCTGCCAACGTTGGTGCAACCGCCCCAGGCTCTCCACTTGCGACTGGAGCCGGCGCCGCTCCACTGCCAGGTCGGTGGACAGATCGCGCAGGCGTTGGGCCGAGTGGGGTGGGGACGCCATGGACCTCAGGCGAGCACCTGGCCCTGTCTGCGGATCCGCTCCCGCCAGGGCTCTGGCAGGGACTCCAAACGGACCAGATCCACCGCCACAGGCTCCCCCCCGAGCCTCGCCAGAGTCGCATCCGCCTGACATTCCGCCAGGGCCAGCGCCTCAAGCTGGGCCTCTGGCGGCAAACCCTCCACCGCCAGATCCAGATCGGAGCCGGCATGAAAGCCGGCTCCGCCCACCGAACCAAACAGCCGCACCACCATCCCCGGCCACAACCGATGCAGCGCCTGCGCCACCTCTTGCGCCACCACCAGGAGCTGGCGGCGGCGCTCAGCCAACCCATCTGTTTCCTTGGCCCACAGCTGGCGCCACTGCTCGCGTTGGGCTGGCGTCAGAGTCATCAGTCCAAGTTAGCGCTGGTTTTTGCATCTCCACCCGGCAGTCGGTGGGCCTGGAATTCTGAGGGAGGGGCGCAACGAAAGACTTTGACCATCAGCCCTGGGCTGCGGGCCTACTGATCCCTGAGGGGCGGGCCGTGGAGGTGTGGCCCTCCCAGGAGGCAGGAGCCGAGACCCATCATAGGATCGCGCCAGCGTCAAGCCTTTCGGGCGATCCCCTCCTACCGGGTCTGTCGATCGATTTGGAGGCGATCGGAGGCGATCTGGTCGGCCTGACGCCAGAGCCTGGACAGTCGCGACCGACTGCCAATCTCCCCGCAGGTGGCGGATCTGGGCGAGGAGGCGCTCGCGAGAAGCGGGCAGCGGCGTGTCTTCGGGCGAGTAGCGAGCCTTGACGGCAAACTCCCCCAGCTGAAGGAGGTCTTCGGGTAGAGACACACCAGCGAGCAGCTGGAGGCGGCCCAGGTCGTGGCTGAGGGGTGGCTGGCCATCGGCCAGCACGATGAAGCCCTTGAGCAGATTCTCCACGCACTGCTGGGCGAGAACGCCCCAGTTTTCCTGGGCGAACCCCGGATCGAGACTGGCGGCGAGGGAGCTCTCGTGGCGCAGGGCCAGCCTCAGGATGGCGCGGGCATCCTCCTCAGGAGGCATGGAGGGTCCTCCCCTCGCGGTGGATGTGGCCGAGCACATGCCAGCGGGATCCGGCCCAGTGGGCTGCTGTGGCGGCATCGGTGATCAACAGGTCGAGGTCGACGGGCAGGAGGGGCAGCAGCAGGGCCCGTTCCCGCTCCAGAGGGAGCGGGCCAGCGACGAGCAGCAGCAGGTCGAGATCGGAGCCGGGGCGGGCCTCGCCGCGGGCGCGGGAGCCAAACAGCACCAGGGCGGGCTGCTCCGGGTCGTGGGCCAACTCAGCGAGCGCGGCCCCGATCCGGGGCTCGTCCAGCCCGGGACCAAGCTCCAGCCGGCTGGAGGGGCGCCCGGCGGGCGATGCCTCCAAGCCTGCGGGGAGAACGGAGCTCATGGGAAAAGCGTAGGCGGGGTGCCCGTTTCGGGCCAGGGCCCCCCGTGGCCGGACTCCGGCTGACGACAGAACAAAGCCCTGGCGGAAACCAGGGCGCGATGGAACGGAAGAGCGAGCTGGAGTTGACGCTCAGCCCTTGCTGGAAGCCTGCAGGGAGTTGATGCGCTGGTGCAGACGGCGGCTGAAACCAACGCGGCTCCCGAGCCGAGCACCGGCAGGGGGCCGGGGACGGGGTCCCTACTTTTACCTTCATCGTGTCACCGGTGCCCGCGGGGGTACAGGTGCCCAGCGTTCCGGACGATGAATTGACCCCAAAATTCCCCAGGGATATGCCACCCACAGACCCCCAGCGAGGTGAAGCCGCCGCAAAACAGCCAGGGCGGACGACCGTTAGCGGGAAGACCTCATCTGATGGCGCCCCACCGCCCGCGGCCGCCAGCCACTTGCGGGAGAATGCCAGCAGCAATCCCCTCCGCCATGGCCCCGGCCGCCGTTCATCGCCTCGGCCACGTGGCCCTGCGGGTGCAGGACATGGAGCGGGCCAAGGCCTTCTACACCGCCCTGGGCCTGCGCCTCACCTGGCAGGCCGACGACTGGTGTTACCTGCAGTGGCCCCAAACCGGTGAGGGCATCGCCCTGCTCAGCCCCGCCTACAAAGCGGCTGGCCCCCACTTCGCCTTCCACTTCCAAAACCGCGCCGCCGTGGATCAGGTGCGCGAGGAGCTGGTGGCCCAGGGTCATAGCTGCGGCCCCGTGCACGACCACCGAGACGGCACCGCCTCCTTCTACATGCAAGACCCGGAAGGCAATTGGCTGGAGCTGCTCTATGAGCCGGCTGAGGGGCTCCCCTCCAACGTGGGCGCCGCCCCCATTCCCCTCACCTATCCCAGCGGCCTGGCGTGAGGGACGGCATTCAGGCGGAGGCGCTGGAGCTGCTCGAATGGCCCCGCCTCTGCGGCCAGGTGGCCAGCTTCGCGGCCACGGCCGCCGGCAAACGCCACTGCCAAAGCCTGCCCCTGGGCGGCTCCGCCGCCGAAAGCCAGGAGCTGCTGGCCGAAACCAGCGAACTGCTGGCCCTCGATGGCCTGCTGGAGGGGGGGCTGAGTTTCCAAGGGGTGGCCGATCTCAGCCATACCGTGGCGCTCTGCGCCAAGGGGGGCACCGCGGGGGGCGAGGACCTGCTGGCGGTGGCCACCACCCTCGCTGCGGCGCGGCGGTTGCGGCGCCAGATCGATGAGCCCGTCCTGCGCCCGGTCACCACCGCCCTGGTGGACAGCCTGCGCACCTTCCCCGAGCTGGAGCAGCGGCTGCAGTTCTGCCTGGAGGAGGGCGGTCGGGTGGCGGATCGGGCCAACCCGGCTCTCCAGGGGCTGCGCCGCCAGCTGGCGGGCGTGCGGGCGGAGCGGCGGGAACGGCTGCAGGAGCTCCTGCGGCGCTGGGCACCGTCGCTGCAAGACACGGTGATTGCGGAGCGCAACGGCCGCCCCGTGCTGGCGGTGAAGGCCGCGGCAGCGGGCCAATTGGCGGGCTTGGTGCACGACAGTTCCGCCTCCGGCAGCACGGTGTTTTTGGAGCCACAGTCGGTGATTCCCCTGGGCAACCGCATCCGGGAGCTGGAGGGCCAGGAGCGGGAGCTGGAGCTGGCCGTGTTGGCCGAGCTCAGTGGGCTGGTGGGGGAGCAAGCCGAGCCTCTCCAGCATTTGCAGGCCGTGCTGCTGCGCGTGGAAATGGCCCTGGCTCGGGCGCGCTACGGCGCCTGGATCAGTGGGCTGCGGCCTGAGCTGGCCGCCGATCCTCTGGCCCCCTGGGCCCTGGAAGGGCTACGCCACCCGCTGCTGCTTTGGCAGGAGCGCAAGGAGGGGGGGCAGCCGGTGGTGCCGGTGAGCGTGCGGGTGGCCGAGCCCGTGCGGGTGGTGGCCATCACGGGGCCTAACACTGGCGGCAAAACCGTGACGCTGAAGGCGGTGGGGCTGGCAGCGCTGATGGCCCGTGCCGGGCTCTTTCTTCCCTGCGGCGCCCCGCCCAGGCTGCCCTGGTGCGCCCAGGTGTTGGCCGACATCGGCGATGAGCAATCGCTGCAGCAAAACCTCTCCACCTTCAGCGGCCACATCCGCCGCATTGCCCGCATCCTCGCGGCCCTGCCAGGGACAGAGGGCGAGCGGGAAGAGCCAGATGTCTCAAGACGCCAGCAGCCTCCCCAGCCAGGGGAGCCCAGGGAACAGGGCCTCT
>JBIIJA010000187.1:0-5050 GCA_044234195.1 Cyanobium sp.
GGTGATCTACGGCCAGCGCAACGTGACGCGCTGCATCCGCATCTTGCTCACGCCCCTCTGTGACAACGCGCAACCGCTCTTTCGGGTGGATGCCTTGGAGGTGCGGGTGGGGAATCGGGTGGAGCGCCTGGAGGGAAGCGACAGCCACGTCCGCATCTCCGCGCCGCTGGCCGAAGCGCTCGCCCAACCCTCCACGCCCCCGCCCCCGATGTGGGTGCGCCTCACCTTGGGCGGCGGGGCGGAAACAGTGAGCCTCCCCATCGGGGAGGCCACCGTGCGCGCCCTGCAAACCATCCACGCCTTGCCCCTCAAAAGCAAGAACGGCCCCCTGCCCCCAGGGCGGGAGAGACCCATGCCCCAACCCGGCAGCGTGGCGGCTGATCCCCTTCCCCCCCCGCTGGCGAGCAGTTTGCCAAGCGTGACTGGCGACCACTGGCGTCTGGGGGATGGGGTGCCCTGGTCGGTGCCGGTGGTGGTGCGCGATCGCTTTGAGGGGGATTTTGTCGGGGTCTTCGATCGCGACGTGCAACGGGCGGCCCTCCTCAATCGGGAGGTGGGCCTGGTGAGCCTCTGGGGGCGTCCCGCCATCTGGCTGCAGGCCTATGCCACCAAGGTGGAGCTCAGCTACGCCAGCCTGCCCATCCAGAACCCCACCTTGCAGCTTGGCGAGCGTCGCTTTGCTCTGAAAGGAGACAACAACCGCTTTGCTGTCGATGATGCTCTGGCGGCGGCGCTGCGCACCGCCACGCCAGGCACGGTGAGCCTCTCCTTCACCAGCAAAGATGGGGAGCTGCTCCGCACCCGCATCGGCGACGGCACGGTGAAGGCCTGGGCCACCATCTATCAACCGGTCTTGGCTCCAAGAACCGCTCCCTCCCCGCTCAACAGCCAGCGGCACTGAAGGCCTCGGCAACGAAGGGCAGCACTAGCGGCTTCGGTTCCGAGGGAGCCACCGCGAAACCATTCAGAGCGATTCCAGCGCTTGGCGATCCGGTGGAAGGATGCGCCATTGAGGTCCGAAGGCCGCCATCGAGAGCGGCCCCATTAAAAAGGCACAACAGCCAAGCTTCAGCCATTGGCGGAGGAGAAGGAGCTCATCCCTCCTTCCCCAGGGTCAGCTCCCATCCTCCAGTCAACAAGCCAGTGCCCTTGCCAGCTCTGAGGGCAACGTCATGACAGAGCTTGGCGTGGGCTCAACCGCGCCTGGTCAGGGCATGGGTCACCAGCCACACCAGCCACCGGACGCTACGGTGCCAGGGGACGATCGAGGGAATCCCACCCATAGGCGGCGGCGACACGGGATTCGATGGCACTGATGAGGGGTTCACCGGCGTCGCTGTTGGTCATCACGACAACGCCGTATCCCTTGAGCAGATGGCCAAGAATCTCAGAGCGAAACCCCCAGTTGCCGCCGGGGTGGGAGAAATACCAGCCCTCCCCCCGCTTGCTGATGGAGAGCCCCACGGCAAAGGGGCCGGTGCCAACCGGCGCCACCATCTGGCGGGCGGAGGCCTGGCTCAGCACTCGCCCCCGGGGCCCCCGCAGGGCGGTCTGCACTTCGATCACAAACCGGGCCAAATCCGTTGGGGTGGTCCAGAGGCCGGCGGCGGCCTGTTCGGGATAGACATGCCAGGGGGCGCCCAGGCGGCGGCCCTGAGCGTCATGGGCCTGGGCCGCCTGGGGCGACCGGGCAGCGGGGATCGGCTGCTGGAAGGAGCTGTCGTCCATCCCCAGGGGGGCGAGCACGGCGGCCTTCATGACATCGGCAAAGGGTTGGCCGGTGAGGTCGGTGAGGGCCAGCTGCATCACCACAAAGCCCCCGCCGGAATACTGGTAGCGCTGGTAGGGCGGGCGGGCGAACACAACCGGACCCCGATTGGCGGGCGGCTGGCCCTGCAGGATCTGAACCAGGGAGGGCAGGGGCTCACCTGGTGCATAGCCCGGAAAGCCAAACCCATCGGCGGCACCGGAAGTGTGGCTGAGCAGGGCGCGTGGCGTCACCGGCTGCTGCCCCGGGAGGTTGGAGGGCGGGAGTCGCCATGACCTGAGCACGGCATTGATGTCGTCATCGAGGCGCAGGCGCCGTTCCTGCGCCAGCCAAGTGGCGGCCATGGCCGTGACAGGCTTGCTGATGGACGCCGCCTGAAACAGGGTGGTGGCCTCCACGGGCTGGCCGGAGGCGACGTCGGCCACGCCATAGCTCTTCACCCAGGCCACCCGGAAGTTGTGGATCACGGCAATGCTCACCCCGGGCACGTGGAGGCGCCTCATGAGCTCGGGAATCGAGAGCGCGTCATCGCCGCCCCGATCGGGCACCTGGGGCGCTTCCACCAGGGCAATCACGGAGGCCGGATCGAGCTGGGCCGGCAGCGGCAGGGGCGCGAGGGCGCTGAGCAACGCTGTGGCCACCCCGGCGAGCAGCCAGGGGGCTCGGGGGGAACGTGGGGGGCAACGCATGCTGGCGCCTCTGGCACGGGGCTCTGCCAGTCTCCAGCAAAAGCTCCAGGCCCACTCACTCCAGCCCCAGCTCAACAGCCAGGGGCGCTGAAGTCGCCCCGGGCGAAAGCCAAGGGGAGGTGCTCCCTTTCGGCGAGGGCCGCCGCGAAGCAGTCCCCGACATTCAGCTGGGCTGCTCGACGGGCCAAGGCCCCATCCACAGGCTCCACGTCTGGATCAAGCACGAGGATCAAGAAAGGCTGCCTGCTCGGTTCCCGCTGCAGGATGGCGATCACCACAGAGGTGCCGAGGATCATCCGGGGAGCCCGTCGGCCGACCTGCACCTGGCCCCTCAGGATGCTTCCAGCGTTTGGCGATCAGGAGGAAGGATGCGCCACTCCGGGCCGAGCTGCTCGAGGAAGGCCAAGGGATAGGTGATCTGAAAGATCGTCAAGGGAAGGAGGATCACGGAACCGATGTAGGGAATCGCGCCGATGAAACAAGTGAGAACAATGAGCAGCATCGACAAGGTGGCCAAGACACTATTGAGAAGAAAGCGGGCCAGGAGATAAAGCGCCAAGGATCCTGGGTGCTCGCGAAGCAGGGTTTTGATCACGCGCTTCCCGGCTGGCAGGACAGGGAGACGATGCACATACATCACCGGCACCACAAAATCCATCAGCAGCATCGTGATCAATTGCATCAGGAGCAGCCAGGCCACAAACAAAAAGGAGGCGACAACCATCACAGCCAGGGCACGAACAGTGAAGACCCCCTCACGCCAATCGCCCCTGTTGATCAGCAGGACCATCCCAACAATCATGGCCAGAGCGAGCGTGCTGATCAGGCCAAGAAGAAAGCGAAAGCGAAACAGGGAATTGCCTTCACGCCGATACTCACGCCAAGGCACCCCAACGGCGCCTCGGTTCTGCACCACCCCATCCAGCAGCATGAACCGCGCTCTGCTGCTCAGCCAGGTGAAGAGCACCGCCAGCGAGAACACCACTGCGGCAGCGATGGACGCCACCACCAGGATGGTGGCCAGATTCTCCTGGAGCCAGGGCGTGAAGGTGTCGGTGGTTCCCTGGCCGCTGCCGGAGCTCGAATCGATGCTGGCATCTCCACCACCGAAGGGCGCAATCGGCAGCGTGGGGCCCATCAAAAAAGCGCAAAAGCCAAGTGTCAGGCATTTGCTGAGCTGGAAGGGCTCAAACAAGATGCGCTTGGCTCGCTGGATCGCTGCGGGAATGGGCTGGAAAACGGATAAGGAGCTCATCGGTCTTCCCCAGAGGATTGCGCACCATGATGGGTCAACTGCTGACTGCATCAGTGGGCCGAGCCGGCTGGGCGGACTTCACCCCCTCTTGGTTTGATCGATCACCAGGAGCAATCCGCCAATGATGGCCAAGTTTTTGAAGAGCTGAATGCGCTCCTGAGCGCTGTTCACATCCCCATGGAAGATCAGCGTGGTGGGGATCAGAAAGAGCAACAAGAGCGCAACGCCCAGCCGTGCTCTCCAGCCGCTGATCACCAGAGCGGAACCCACCACCATCAGGGCGATGGCAGCCACCAGCAGCCATGGCGCCAACGGCAGACCTTTGGAGGCAATGGCCCCAGCCACCCGCTCAAAGCCCGTCAGCTTGCCCATCACCGCATGGAGGAACACCAGGCACAACAGCACCCGGGCGATGCGGTTGAGCAGGGAAGGGCGAGCAATGGCATCAGACATGGCAAGCGCTAGCCGCAGGTCAGCAATGATGGCCCATCAGTGGCTGCGGGTCCACACCGGCTTCAGGTCACCGGCGTTGTAGAACGCCTCTTCAACGCCATCGGAACTGACGGTCAACATCGCGAATCCGTTGCGCACCCTGTTCGCGGGGGCCTGGCCACCAACGGGTGTATGGGCGTACCAGGCAACGCCAGTGCTGTGTCGCTGCAGTCCCCAGGGATCGCCCATCGGGATCGCCCCGTGGCCACAGCAGGCAGCCCGCACTCCAAACTTGCCGATGGCAGAAGACGTGTCATAGGCGATGCCGGCATGGATATGGCCCCAATACCAAAGAACAATCTTGGAGGCGTCGATGGCACCGCTCACGACATACCACAAGGGCAACAACCTGCCGCCGTCCATGGAGAGGGCCGTCTGGTGGGTGAGCAGAATCAACTGGCGATGGTTGGCCGCAACCTCCTGGAGGAAGCCATATTGGGGGTCCTTGTCCATTGGGCCGAGCCCACCATCCATGTACATCGATGAGGGATCGAAATAGACAGCATCTAGACCTACGATAGCCAGATCACCACAGCTCAAGGCAAAGTAACTGTGACCATTTTGGTGCGCGAAGGGCGTTGGTGTTGCAGATCCGCGGCCAAGCGAGACATTGAAGTAGTCGTTAGCCCCCATACATTTCGTGATTGGAATTCAATGTAAAACTTCTCTGCGGAGGCATGGGGGGCCACATCGACAGGAAATAGCGATTCTCCTCCTCCGTGAGGAGGGGCATCCTGAGTTCCGGCATAGTAAACGTCACCGAGATGAATCTAATAGTCTGGCTTCAGCTTCATGGCAGTTTCTAGAACACTTGTGGCAGGGTCGTAGCCACCAGCGTTGTAGGCA
>JBIIJA010000189.1:0-5036 GCA_044234195.1 Cyanobium sp.
GCATAGGGCTCCCCCAGGCCCAGCGTCCAAAATTCCGAGGCCATGGCCAGGCCCTGCTGGGGCGACTCGCATTTGTTCACGGCCACCAGCACGGGCACCTTTTGGAAGCGGAGCCACTCGGCGATGTTCTCATCGGCGGCGGTGAGTCCCTGCTGACCATCCACCACCAAGATGGCGGCGGCGGCCTCCTCCAGGGCGAGCTTGGCCTGCTCGCGAATCTCCGGGAGAAATTCACTGTCGTCGGCAAACACCAGGCCCCCCGTGTCCACCACCTTGAAGTGGTGCTCACCCCAGAAGGCTTCCTGGTAAGTGCGATCCCGGGTCACCCCGGGCTCGTCATGCACGATCGCCTCTCGGCTGCGGCACAACCGATTGACAAAGGTGGATTTGCCCACGTTGGGGCGCCCAAGGATGGCCACCACCGGAAGAGCCACGCTGTAGAACCCCAACGGACTGGTGCTGTCTCGACCTTAACGCCCAGCCTCCTCGCCCTGGATCGGCTCCCCACCCAAGCCATCCGGTTTTGAGCAATCCCGAAGGCATTTGGGGGATATGGACATGGGTCTAGCGCGACGCATTTAGGGATTGGCCATCTCCCGCTCAGGAGGCTCCAAGCGATGGTTGAGCTCATCGCCAGCATCGTCGTCGACCTTTCGGATCAAAAGCTCTACGCCTACGACGGCCAACAGCAGTTGGTGCGCACCGTGCTCGTGAGCACCGGCAAGCCCTCTTCCCCCACCCCCACCGGCTCCGGAAAGGTGCTCAGCAAACACCCCAGTATCACCATGCGCGGCCGGACCTTCCTGTCTCCCGGGGTGCCCTGGGCCCTCTGCGTGAGCGACGACGGCACCATCTGCCTCCATGGCGCCCCCTGGCAAGAGCAGGCCGGCCAGAGCTTCGGCGTGCCCCGCAGCCATGGCTGCGTGCGAATCCCCAGCCCCCACGCCCGCTGGCTCTTTGAGCACACCCCTCTGGGCACGCCGGTCACGATCCAGAGCTGAGGCGGCCCTCAACCCACGGGCGGATCCCCTGGATGGCCGAAACGGGGATCCCCAGGGATCTCCTGCAAGGGGGGCAGGGGGCCCGTCTCAGGCAAGGGATCCCCCTGCTCTGCCGCATGGGCCAGCAGCCAGCTCACGGCGGTGGCCCGGCGGGTGCGCCGGGGGTAGAGCTCGCCGATGCGGTAGCCCGCAAAGCCGAGCTGCTGCTTCAACAACTGCTTGTGCATCGCCGGCACCGAACGGGTGAGGGCCACACTGGCGGGCCGCTGGGCAATCACCTCCGGTGCTTGGGGAAAGGCCTTTGCCCAGGGGGACGGGGTGTCGGGCCCCGCCAGCCACGGGGGGGGTGTCTCGCCTTCAGGGGCCTCGCCTTCGGGCCGATAGCCCAGGCGACGCCACACCAGCTCACAGACGAAACGATCGCTGGTGCGATCCTCCAGCACGGCCTCCAGCAGGGCGCGGCTGAGGGGGAAGGGATCGGGGGTGACCATGGGGTGGCCGGGGCTCCATTCCACAATGAAGGGGCATGCCCTCTCCCCCTGCCACGACGGTCCCGATTGCGCAGGCTGTCAGCCCTGCGCAGGTTGTCCCTGCCGAGCCCCTGCATTTGGGTCTGTGGAAGGGGAGGCCATTGCCCTGCAGGGTGCTCCAATCTCCCCTGGCCGGGGTGAGCGACAGGATCTTCCGCGCTCTGGTGCGGCGCTGGGCTCCCGACGCCTTGCTCTTCACCGAGATGGTGAACGCCACAAGCTTGGAGATGGGCCATGGCACCCGCAAGGTGGAGGAGCTGGCAGAGGAAAGCGGCCCCATCGGTGTGCAGTTGTTCGATCATCGGCCGGCCGCCATGGCGGAGGCGGCCCGACGGGCGGAGGGGGCAGGCGCCTTCCTCATCGACATCAACATGGGCTGCCCTGTGCGCAAGATCGCCCGCAAAGGGGGCGGCTGCGGCCTGATTCAGCATCCTGAGCTGGCCGCCCGCATCGTCGAGGCCGTGGCCTCGGCGGTGGCGATTCCGGTGACAGTGAAAACCCGGCTGGCCTGGACGGGCCTTGAGCCCAGCGATGCCCGCACGGCCGCCGCCATCGACTGGTGTCAGCGGCTGCAGGAGGCCGGCGCCCAACGGCTCACCCTCCATGGCCGCTCGCGGGAGCAGGGGTTTCAAGGGAGGGCCGACTGGGAAGCCATCGCCGCCGTGAAGCGGGAGCTGGCCATTCCCCTGATCGCCAACGGCGATATCCGGAGCCCCATCGAGGCACAACAATGCCTGGCGATCACCAAAGCCGACGGAGTGATGGTGGGTCGGGGCACCATGGGGGCGCCTTGGCTGGTGGGGCAGATCGCCGCAGCCTTGGATGGACAGCCCGTGCCATCCACGCCGGAGCCGGCCGAAAGGCTGGCCCTGGCGGTCGAGCAGCTGGAAGCTCTGGTGAGGGAACGGGGTGACCACGGCCTGCTGATCGCCCGCAAGCACCTGGGCTGGACCTGCACCGGCTTCACCGGCGCGCCCCAGCTGCGCCAGGCCCTGATGCACGCGCCCAGCCCCGGGGAGGCCCTGGCCCTGCTGGCCAGGGCCCAGGCCCAGCTGAGCCGCGAGCGCAGGGGCGCTTAGGGCAGCACCGCAGGCCAGCTCTGACGGATCAACAACAGCGAAAAATAGGGCTGCTCCTCCGCTGGCACCTCCACCGCCGGCACGAGTCGCTCCTGTGGCCAACCCACGCGGCTGGCAAAGAGGGCTCTCTCCAAAAGGTGCCGCTCCGCCAGGCAAGACCGCACCCATCGCCAGCGCCTGCCCAGTTTCAGGAGGGCCAGCACCGTGGCGGTGGAGGCGGCCTGCTCCAGGAGACGCTCCAGTTCTGGGGCGGTCTCAGGGGTGGGGCAGATCAGCAGGCCCTCGCGCTGCAGGGCCAGGGGCCAGGGCCGCCCTTGGGAGGAAGCGGCAGCAGCGGCGGCGGCCACCGCGCTCACGCCCGGCACCACCCGCAGCGGACAAGCCGGGTGGCGTTCCGCCAGGGCCAGCAACACATAGGAGGCGCTGGCAAACAGGGAGGCATCCCCCTCGCACAGCAGCACCACCCGCTCGCCCCGATCCACCTCCGCAGCCAGGGCCGCAGCGGCGTGATGCCAGGCCTGCCGCCGGGGCCCGCCCTCCTCCACCCTTGGGAACAGGAGCGGCAGCCGCCTCTGCTGGGGGCTGATCCAGGGCTCGGCGATGCGGGCGGCCATGCCCTCCCCCCCCTGTTGGGCCACGGGGTAGGCCACCACCGACGCCGCGGCAATGGACTGAAGGGCCGCCACGGTGAGCAGGGAGGGATCTCCGGGGCCCACGCCCACCAGAGTCACCCCGGGCAACGGTGGTTCAGTGGACTGGGCCAGGGCCTGGAGGAGAGAAGCCGTCGTGCTCGTCACACACTCGAAACCACTGCACCTTTCTAAGCTGCTGCTGCGGAGAGGGTTTCATCGGATGACGCAGCTGGAGATCTTCCCTGCCTCAGGCGAGGCGCCACCCTTGCCCCTGTTCTCAAGCAACGACCCCCAGCTCATCACAGCCACCCTCGCCGAGCGCGGCATTGGATTTGAGCGGTGGCAGGCCAGGGTGGAGCTCGCTCCCACTGCCAGCGAGGCCGACATCCTGGCGGCCTATGCCCCAGAGATCGCCAAGGTGCAGAGCACGGGCCGCTACCCCACCGTGGATGCCATCCGCCTGAGCGCGGACCACCCCGAGCGTCACACCCTGCGCCAGAAGTTTTTGGCAGAGCACATCCACAGCGAAGACGAGGTGCGCTTCTTTGTGGAGGGGCGTGGTCTGTTCTGCCTGCACATCGGTGAGGAGGTGGTGCAGGTGCTCTGCGCCGCCAACGACTTTCTGCGAGTGCCCGCCGGCACCAAACACTGGTTTGACATGGGCAGTGCCCCCCATTTCACAGCCTTGCGCTTTTTCGACAACCCAGAGGGTTGGGTGGCCCAGTTCACGGGCGATCCCATTGCGGAGCGCTTTCCACTGCTGGTGGATGGATCGCCAGAGTCCCAGGGCGCTGACAGCCACCCAGACCCCAACTAGGGTCGGCGCAGTGACTGCCCACCATGCCCAGCGAAGTGCGATCAGCTGCCGCCCTCTTTCAGGCCCATATGCAGGCGGAGCTGGATGCCGATCTCGAAACCACCATGGCGACGATGGTGACCGAGCCCCACTTGATCAACCTGGGGTCGGGCACGGGCGGCCAGGGGGCAGAAGGGGTGCGCACGTTCTATGCCACTCGGTTGATCGGGCAGTTCTTCCCCCCCGATGTGGAGTTCATCCCGATCTCGCGCACGGTGGATGGGGAGAGGCTGGTGGATGAGCTGGTGATCCGCTTCACCCACAGCCAACCCATTGGCCACCTGTTGCCCGGGGTCCCCCCCACTGGCCGGCGGGTGGAGATGGCACTCGTGGTGATCGTGGGGCTGCGAGACGACAAGGTGGCTTACGAGCACATTTATTGGGACCAGGCGGGTCTGCTTGCCCAGCTGGGCCTGCTGGATCCGGCTGGCCTGCCGATTGCCCCAAACACGGCCGCCGAGCTGCTGGCGTTCACGGGCAAGGGTTGAGCCTCCAAACCTTGGGAATCAGAGACTCTCGACCCCAACCGAGTGCATCCTGACGTCTTCCGCGCCCGCCAGCTCTCCGCTCAAGGCCTGGCATTCCACCGCCGCCAGCTCCCCCAGCCGCGCCACCGTGGCCTGGCGGCCGTAGCGCTCCTCGCAGAGCAGCCAATAGAGGCCAAAATGCCTTGCCTCGCTCGCCAGGAGCTGGCCGTAGAGATTCCGCAGCTCGGGATCGGGGCTGCGGGCGGCCAGCTGGGCCATGCGCTCATGGCTACGGGCCTCGATCAGCCCCGCCACCAGGAAGGAATCCAGCATGCGCTCGGGCTCCCCCCGGCGCACCGCCGCCGTGAGGGTGGACCCGTAGCTGGGAGCGGGAAGGGGGCGCAGGGGAATGCCGCGGCGCCGCAACAGCTGCAGCACCTGCTCAAAGTGCTCCAGTTCCTCACGGGCCAG
>JBIIJA010000354.1:0-3015 GCA_044234195.1 Cyanobium sp.
GGTGACATCGACGATGTTGTAGCCATGACCATCGAGATTGACGTATTTGACGTGGTTGAGGTGATCTTTCAACTCCTGCTCATAGGCCAGAGATTGGGTGCGCGGCGGCCACTTCATCTTGTCGTCAAAGTTTTGGGCCGTGATGCTGGTGTTGACAAATTCCACGGCGATGGGTTCAGCCTCTAGATCGAAGGGATCCTTGCGGAGTTCGAGAGCCATGCTCACGTGGATGTCGCCGCTGAGCACCACGAAATTACCGGGATGGTTCTGGAAGTAGCTGTAGATCATCTCCCGCTCGGCTGGATAGCCATCCCACTGGTCGTAGTCGGGTCCATCGCCCTTGCTGTTCACCAGCTTGGTTTTTTTCAGGGCGGTGAGCACCGTCTCTGGTAGACCCGGTTTCCAGGTGGTGGCCATCACCGAGGGATTGCCGATCAGTTGCCACTGGGCCTGGCTGTCGTCGAGAGCGTCAAAGAGCCATTGGCGCTGAGGGAGCCCCAGGGCCGTGCGCTCGGGGCTGGCCATCTCGGGCCCTGGCACCGGCAAATCCCGGTAGATGCGGGTGGCGGTGAGATGGAGATCGGCCAGGTTGCCGAAATGAAGGCTGCGGTAGACGCGCCAGGGATCGGCCGGATCCACGGGTCGGACCGGCAGCCATTCGGCGCGGGCCTGCAGGGCGGCGTTCACCCGATCCACCCAGGGGCCGTCGCGCTCCTCCTTGTGTTCATCGGCGCCGCCCCGCCAGGCCCCATCAGCAAATTCGTGGTCGTCCACGCTGGCGATCAGGGGGAGGGCGGCGTGCATGGCCTGCACATCTGAATCGCGGTGGTATTGGTTGTAGCGGCAGCGGTAATCCGCCAGTGTTTTGCACTCATGCAGTGGCTCAAACGGCCGGCCGATGTCGGCACCGGGGGTTTGGCCGGCGGGCGGGGTGTTGGAGGCTTCGTAGATGTAATCGCCCAGGTGCAGCAGAAACTGCAGATCGTCCCGAGCGGCCAGGGTGGCGTAGGCGTTGAAAAAACCGGCGTTGAACTTGCAGCAGGAGGTTTGGGCAAAGCGCAGATGGCTCACGCCGGCTCCGGGCAGGGTGCGGGTGCGGCCGGTGGGGGAGGTTTGGCCCTGGGCACAGAAGCGGTAGACGTAGCGGGTGTCGGGCGCCAGGTCGGTGGCATCGACATGCACCGTGTGGTCGGCGCTGGCGTTGGCCGCCACCTCCCCTTGGGCCACAACGGCCGTGAAGTCTCGATCGGTGGCCACCTCGTAGGCCACGGGCACAGAGGCCTCGGGGGTGGTGAGCCGGGTCCAGAGGATGACCCGATCTTCGAGGGGATCGCCGCTGGCAACGCCGTGTTGGAAGAGGGGGGAGGGGGCCTGGCTCATGGGTGGATCGGGCGACCCCTCCAGGATGGCCACACGGGGGCGAAATGGGTTTGGGGCGGCTGCGCCCCGGATTTGCCAGTTGCGCGGCGAACTCGAGCCTTTGCTGGAAGGAGCCGGGAGCTCGCCCCACCCTGAGAGCTGTGGCTTCTCCCCCCAAGGGAAGTTTTGGCTCGCCGCGTGCCCATCCAGGGTCCCTAGGCGTGACGATCCGGATCAATGAAGGGGGTGAGCAGCCGTGATTGGCGTCTTCCCTGGGCTCGCCTTTGGATTTGCTCTGACGAAACCGATCCAAGGCGTGGATGGACCAGTTTGATGGCCGCGGTCTGCTGGCGGCCCAGCATCACAATGAGTGGATGAACCGTTCCGCCGACTGGCTGCATCAAGCCCGAGCCGATCTGGAGCTGGCGGGGGTGAGCGCCGCAGCTGGGCATCACGAGTGGGCCTGTTTTGCCTGCCATCAGGCCGTGGAGAAGGCCTTCAAAGGCCTGCACTTGCACCACGGCCAGCAGGTGTGGGGCCATGGTCTTGGCCGGTCGTTTCGGGATTTGCCGTCTCCGGTGGCCGCCGCCTTGGCCGCCGCCGTGAGCGACCTCGAAGACCGCCTGCGGATCCTCGATGCCCTCTACATCCCCACCCGTTACCCCGATAGCCTTCCTGATGGGGCCCCTACCGATCATTTTGGGCGGCTCCAGAGCGACGACGCCGTGTGCCATGCCCGTTCGATCCTTGACGCAATCGCTGCTGCGCTGGCCTGAGTCGGAGCAGGTGCTCCACCATGCGACGAGCTGGGCCGCACGCATCTCTGCAGACCACCCTGGCTTGGAGCGGGTGGGAGTGTTTGGCAGCTATGGCCGGGGGGACGCCGGGGTGGGGAGCGATCTGGACCTGGTGCTGATTGATGCCCTTGCCAAGGGGCCCCAGCAGCAGCGGCTGCCGCTTTGGCCCTTGGCTGAACTGCCCCTCAGCTGTGATGCCTTGGTGCTCACCCCAGCCGAATATTCCGACTTGTTAACCAGCGGCTCGGCCATGGCTGCCGCTCTGGAGCGTGAGTGCCGCTGGCTCTGGGAGCGGGGCCCGCACGCCCCTGAGGCTTGAGACGCTTCACTTCACCCACACCACGCTGCAGCCCGGGCCCCCATCGCCCTGCTCCGCGTCGCTCACCCGCTCCACGTAGGGCACGGTTTCCAGCCAAGCCCTGAGCCCCCGCTTGAGCTTGCCGGTGCCGATGCCGTGGATCACCCATAGCGGCCCATTGGCGCCCCGCAGCCGCTCCTCCACCGCCGCCTCGGCTTCATGCACCCGCAGGCCCCGCACATCCACCGTGTTGCGCTCGGTGCGCACCTCCGGACCCCGGCTGGCGGGGTTGCGGCGGCTGCGGATGGCCACCACCGGCTGGCGCGGCTCCGGTGGGGTGGGTTTTTCGCCGTGCAGACCCTCGATCCCTGCCAGCTCCAGGCTGAGCCGCATCACGCCGCAGCGCACGGTGAGTTCCCGGCCGTCATCGGAGAGGGCGAGAACTTCGCCCGCCTTGCCCAGAGACAGCACCCGCACCCGATCGCCCACCTTGGGAAGCCAGCCTTTGTGCTCCCGTCGCTCCGGGCTGGGCCGGTGGGCCTCCTCCAGTTTCCTCAGGCG
>JBIIJA010000190.1:0-4980 GCA_044234195.1 Cyanobium sp.
CCCTGCCGGAGAATCACCGCCGCGGCAACGGCAAAGCTTCCCAGGGTGAGGAGCTGCACCAGAAGCTCCGGCGGCGTCCGCCACAACCCCAGGCCTGCGGGTAATTCCACCCCCAGCCAGATCAGCAGGCGGATGGCGGCCAGGACCACCAGGAGATCATCAGAGATGGAATACCAAAGCCCTTGTCCCGCAGGCAGTCCCTGCAGAGGAAAGGTTGCCACCAGGGCCCAAATCACCCCCGCCAGCAGTGGCAACCAAAGGGGGGGGAGGGGCAGCCGGCGCCGCCGGCAGAGGAACCTCACCCCCAGCAGGATGGCGCTGATGACCAGAACCCTGAGCCAAATCGCTAGCAGAGCCATGGGGAATTGGGGCTACGCCTTTCTAAGAATGACCCACGAGCTGAGGAGGCGTCAGCCAGGATGGTCAGGCACCAGTGAAGAGAGGCACCCGCCGAGGGTTCCATGGCTTTTCCCCGTCCACTCCACCTCCTGGGGAGTCTCACAAGTGGGAGTCTGCTGATGCTCCTGTGGATCTCCGCAGGCCCTGCCGAGGCGGCGGAGACCGCCCTGGTGCAGGACATTCTCGATGGCAAAGAGCTCTATATCGACCAGCAAGAGGCCAAGGTGAACCAACAGGCCCGTGCCCCCCAGCAGATGAGCACCCGGAATAGCCGGGGCCAACTCCTCTTCAATAGTGGTGCGGTGGGTCGGCTGAACAGGTTTTCCCAGTTGCGCTTAGGCAGCCGCTGCTTTCTGGTGGATCGTGGCCAGGTGTTGATCTCTGGACGCCAAAATGGCTGCACCCGCTCAGCTCGTCTGAGCGTGCGGGGTACCAATTACCTCATCGAGGTGAAAGAGGACGGGGAAGCGGAGATCTCTGTGCTGGAGGGCTCGGTGGAGGTGGAAACCCTCCGGGATGGCCAGCCCAGCGGTGCTCCCTCCACCCGGCTGGAGGGGGGCCAGCGGCTCAGGCTGTCGCCCGTGGGGGTGGTGCTGGCCCTGGTCAATCTGGAAGCCGCGGATTATGAGCGCCTCTTGACTGGTCCGCTCTTCCAGGGCTTCCAACTGCCCTTGCCTGGGATCGGAGCGCTGGAGAGCCATGTGCGGAGCCGCTTCCCTGGTCTCAGCCTGCCCTTATCAGGCGGCGGAGCCGCGATCCCCCAGCCCTCCCTGCCATCCCTTCCATCTGCACCGGCCCCCACCCAGTTCCTGCCCCGTTTCTTCTAAAGGAGGTCTGAGATGGCCTTTTCCCGCCGTGCCATCCTGCTGGTCCTCACCGCCGGCATCAGTGGCGCGGCCGGTCTGATGGGGGGGTGGCCTGGCCCCTATTGGCGGCTGTGGGAGCGGGCGTTTGAAGAGCAGTTGCAGGTGCTTCTCGGGGAGCGGCCCCCGCCCAGGGAGGTGGTGGTGGTGGCGATTGATGAAGCCACCCTGCAGCAGGGCGAATGGTTTGAGCGGCAGCAGGGCGCCCCGACCTGGACCCAGGGGATCGGTGCTCTTCCCTGGCCCCGTGCTGCCTATGGCCTGTTGGCTGAGCGCTTGCTGGAGGCGGGGGCGAGGGTCGTCGCGATCAATGTCACCTTCGCCGGCCCCAGCCAACGGGGAGCGGCTGATGATGGGGCCATGGCGGATGTCCTGCGGCGCCATCCGGGCCGCATCGCGCTGGCTGCGGAGATGTCGGAGGGCAGCGATTCCCGAGCTGCCGGCGCCCTCGCCATGGTCAGACCAGAGCCGTTCATGGGCCTGCCTGGCCTCCCTGAGGCGATCGGCCTGAGCAACATTCCGATGCGCCTGCCGGGCGAGCCCCTCCGCCATCCAGAGGCCTATGCCGGGGGGCTGTTGCGATCAGAGGGCGTCACCACGCCCCCCTCCCTCCCCCTGGCCATCCTCCGTCTGGCGGGCCGGCCGAGTCGCCAATCTGATGCGAAGAGATGGCTCAATGCCTATGGCCCGGAAGGCACCTTCCCTCGCCTCAGTGCCTGGGAGGTGTTGGATGGGGCCCGTTGGCGTGCCCATCCCCAACGGACAGCCCTCGGTGGTGCCATCGCCATCGTCGGCCAGACCCTCTCCCAAGGGGACGACGGCTACCCCACGGCCTATGGCCCCCTCTCGGGCCCTGAGCTGCTGGCCACCGCCACCGCCAATTCCCTCACAGGGGACGGCCTCAGGCCCTGGCCGGTGCACCAGCGCGACCGGGCCTTGGTGGCTGGCGGCGTGGTGGGATTCGTGGGAGTGTTGGCCCTGCTGCGCAAGGGCCTCCCCTGGCGACTCTCCCTGGTGGGCCTGGCGGGGGCCGGGCTGCTTGGTCTGGGAGTGCTCGCCCAGCAGCGGCTGCATGCCTGGTTGCCCCTTTTGGCTCCAGCGGCCGGTCTGGCGCTGCTTGCGGGGATGTTCAGCGGAGATGCCTACCTCTTGGAGGGGAAGGAACGGCGTCGTCTGCGGCGGACCTTCGAGCGTTACGTGGCTCCCGGTGTGGTGGCCGAAATCTTGGCTGATCCAGCCGCCGCCCAGGGCATCCTGCGGGGGCGCACCCTGGACGTCACCGTGCTGTTCTGCGATCTGAAAGGCTTCACCAGCCTCACCCGTGAGCGCAGTGCGGCAGGCGAAAGCGAGGCCCATGTGCGCCAGCTCAACACCTATCTCGGCGCCATGGTGGAGGTGATCATGGCCCATGGGGGCACGGTGGATAAATTCATTGGCGACGCGGTGATGGCCGTGTTTGGTTCGCCGGTGGGGCGGGGATTGGGGGAAGAAGCCCGGGCGGCGGTGGGATGCGCCCTCGCCATGGGGGAGTCGCTTCGGACCCTCAATGCCGAATGGCGGCATCAGGGTGTCATCGCCTTGCAGAATGGCATTGGCATCGCCAGTGGGCCGGCGGTGGTGGGGCAGATCGGTAGCCCGAAGCGGATGGAGTTCACCGTGATCGGCGACACCGTGAACCGGGCAGCCCGATTGGAGAGCCTCACCCGCATCTTGGGGGCGACCCTGCTTTTCGATCGCCAAACTGCGGAGCGGCTAGGCCAGGGAACGGCGCAGACAGGGCAGCCTGGGGTGGGCAGCACCGTTTTTCCTGCCGTCTCCCGAGGAGTGCATCCGATAAAGGGGTTGGGGGATGTGGAGGTGTTCAGCCCGGGGGAGGCGGGCGCGATCCACCAGGATTGGTCAGCGGCCGCAACGTGAAGAGCGGCGAGCGTCAGCTCTGCTCGCGGCGGGACAGATTGTCGAGGGAGAGGGCGGCCACTTCCCTGGGTTCGGCGAGGTCCAGTCCTGCGGCGGAAACCGGGGCGGCCGTAGTCATCACCCTGGTGCGGCTCTGGGATCGCCACCACTTAAGAGTTCGCTGAAAAAACCGGGCGGTCCTGCGATGATGGATCAGCCGACGCAGATCTGATGCGAGGTCACCAGGAGCGCAACGGGTCCCTGTTCTCCTACGTCTCCATTGAGGAGCGAATCCCGCCCACCCATCCTCTACGGCGGATCCGCAGCCTGGCTGACCAGGCCCTCACGGAGCTCCATGGAATCTTTGAGGTGCTTTACGCCAGGGAGGGCAGACCCTCGGTGCCGCCTGAGCAGCTGCTGTTGGCCTCCCTGCTGCAGGCCTTTTACGGCATCCGCTCCGAGAGGCAGCTGTTGGAGCAACTGCACTACAACCTGCTGTTTCGCTGGTTTGTGGGCCTGAGCCCGGATGATCCGATCTGGCACCCCACCACGTTCACCAAAAACCGCGAACGGCTCCTCAACAAGGACGTAATGGGTGCGTTTCTCGAAAACCTGATGGGTTCTCCAGAGGTGAAACCACTTCTCAGCGAGGAGCACTTCTCGGTGGATGGCACGTTGCTTGCGGCCTGGGCCTCCCATGCCTCCCTGAAGCGCATCGACGGCAAGGAGGATCCACCGCCACCATCGAGCGGACCGGGAGAGGGATTCGGGGCACCCAAGGAGGGGAAGAAGCGAGCTAAGGGCGATTTTCGCGGCATCAAGCTCAGCAACGACACCCACCGATCCACAACGGATCCCGAGGCCTTGCTGGCCCGCAAATCCAATGCCCATCCGGCGCAGCTCAGCTACCGGGGGCATGTGCTCATGGAGAACCGCCACGATTTGGTGGTCGATTGGCGCGCCACCTTGGCCGATGGTATTGGTGAGCGGGATGCGGCCAAGGAAATGGCCGCTGATCGCCCGGGTGCTCGCAGGAAGACGATCGGTGCTGACAAGAATTACGACACCAAGGGGTTTGTCGCCGAGATGCGCCGGCTGGGAGTCACTCCTCATGTGGCGCAAAACAACGCACGGCGTGGGGGCTCAGCCATTGATGGCCGCACCACACGCCACGACGGCTATGCCAAGTCAATCAATGCCCGTCGTGGCATCGAGAAGATTTTTGGCTGGATCAAGGAATTCAGCGGCCTGCGCCAGTTCAAGCTGCGCGGCAAAGAAAACGTCAGCGGCGTGTTTGGCCTGCACGTGATCGCCTACAACCTGATCCGACTGAGCAACATCCTCAAACCTGTCATGGCGGCGGCGTGAGGGGCCAGTTGCCCAGAGGTGTGCCCATTTCAGGGCAAAAGCGGTTGAACTGGCCCCAAAAATTCCTTAAAAACTCACCTCAAGGGCCGCTGAAACCTGTCAAACGTCGAAAAAACGAGACATGAGCTCGGTGGAGGGAGAATTCGAGCTTTTTTGCGGGTTTTTCCGCAAACTCTTAAGTCTGTGCGATCAGGCGGAGGAGGTCTTGCTTCGATGGATGGCCACAGTCTGGAGGCCCGGTGAAGCGATTGAAAGTTACACCCTGCTGCAACGTTTCAATCTCGCGATTCACTTTCTGATTGCCTACATGCAGCGGGAGGAACCAGGTGTGCAGACAGCCACGGAAACTCTCAACAAGCACACCGGATCATGCCGGGATCTGGCGTTTCTTTTCATGGAAGTGGCGAAACAGCTCGGATTCGCAGCTCGTTTTGTGAGTGGCTATAGCTTTACC
>JBIIJA010000003.1:0-17368 GCA_044234195.1 Cyanobium sp.
AGGAGGGGTGAAAGATCGGCAGCAACCAGCGCCCCTCCAGGGCCTCTCCAGCGCCCTGCTGCCACTGGCCCCGCAGCCTTGTGATGCCCCCCTTCACCCCCAGCACCCCCTCCATCGCTGTGGCACCCGCCAGCAGGATCACCGGGGGATCCACCAGGGCGATCTGCTCGTGCAACCAGGGGCGGCAGGCGGCCATCTCCTCGGGGGAGGGCTTGCGGTTGTCCGGCGGGCGGCACTTCACCACGTTGCAGATGTAGGCGTCCTTGTTGCTGTCGATCCCCACGCTGGCCAGCATCTGATCCAACAGCTGGCCGGCTCGGCCCACAAAAGGCAGCCCCTGGGCATCCTCCTGGGCGCCTGGTCCCTCGCCGATCACCATCAAGGGGGCAGCCGGGTTGCCGCGGCTCACCACCACCTGCTGCCGTTCCGAGGCCAACGGACAACGACCACAGTCGGCGCAGGCCTGGGCCAGGGTGGCCAGGGCGCTCTTCAAGGCGGGATCGGACTTCTCAGGGGGCATGGCGGGATCCCGAGAGACTGGCGACGGATGGGGGGGAGATGGAGTGGAGGTATGAACTTTCCTGAACAAACACAGAGGGGCCTAAGGGCGCCGACCTAGTGCAGGATGACGCATCCCTTCCCCGCTGTGCCTGCCCTGATGTCGGCCCCGCTGAAGCTGTCCGTCAGGGCCGCCTCCCTGCAGCCTTCCCTCACCCTGGCCATCGCCGCCAAAGCCAAACAACTGCGGGCGGATGGGCGCAACATCTGCAGCCTCTCCGCCGGTGAACCGGACTTCGATACGCCTGCCTTCATCCGCCAGGCAGCCGCCGCGGCCCTGGAAGCTGGCCACACCCGCTATGGACCGGTGGCGGGGGAGCCTGCCCTGCGCGCGGCCATTGCCAAAAAGCTTCGGGAGGAAAACGGCGTTCCCGCCACCGCGGATCAGGTGTTGGTGACCAACGGGGGCAAACAGGCGCTCTTCAATCTCTTTCAGGTGCTCCTGAACCCCGGAGATGGGGTGGTGATCCCCACCCCCTGTTGGCTGAGTTACCCGCCGATGGCCGAGCTGGCTGGCGCCAGCGTCCAGTGGCTGAGCACGGAGGCCAGCCGGGGGTTTCGCTTTGCTCCAGAGGACCTGGAGGCGGCCATCACCCCCTCCAGCCGCCTGCTGGTGCTGAACTCCCCCTCCAATCCCACGGGCATGGTGATGTCCCGCTCCGACCTGGAGGCCATCGCGGAGGTTCTCCGGCGTCACCCCCAGGTGGCGGTGGTGTGCGATGAGATCTATGAGGCGCTGTTGGCACCAGGCCAGACCCACCACAGCTTGGCGGCCCTGGCCCCGGATCTGGCGGATCGGATCTTCATTGCCAATGGGTTCGCCAAGGGGTGGGCCATGACCGGTTGGCGGGTGGGCTGGTTGTATGGCCCTTCCCATGTGGTGGCCGCCGCCTGCGCCCTGCAGAGCCAATCCACCAGCAACGTGTGCAGTTTTGCCCAGTTCGGCGCCCTGGCGGCCTTGGAGGCCTCCCGCGACTGCGTGGGGGAGATGGCGGCCCACTTTGACGAACGACGGCAGTTGCTCTATGCGGGCTTGGCCGCACTGCCGGGCGCCCAGCTGGTGGAGCCTCAGGGGGCCTTTTACGCCTTTCCCGACATGAGTGCCTGGGGCTTGGATTCCATGACCCTGTGCAACCGCCTGCTCGATGAGGTGGGCTTGGCCGTGGTGCCCGGGGTGGCCTTTGGGGACGACCGCTGCATCCGCCTCTCCTGCGCGGCCTCCCCCGAGACGATCCAGGATGGTTTGGAGCGCTTGAACCTGTTTCAGTCCAAGCTCTGAGCCCCTTCTGCCCCAGCTCATGCTCCAAGGCGTTCCCAAGAAACTGGCGGTCGTGGGCGACAGCGGGGTGTTCGGATGGGGGGATCTGGAGGAGGGGGGCTGGTGTGAGCGGCTGCGGCGCCATTGGATGGGGTTGCCCGAGGGGCCCGTGCTCTACAACCTGGGCGTGCGGGGGGACGGGCTGGAGCGGGTGGCCGCCAGACTCACCCCGGAAGTGGGGGTGAGAGGGGAGTTGCGGCGCCAAATCCCCCAGGGGATTTTGCTGGCCGTGGGGCTCAACGACACCGCCCGCGTGGGTCGCCCTGATGGCCGCCATCAGCTGGCGCCGGAGGCCTTTCTTTTCGGGATGCAGCAGCTTCTCAGAGAGGCCCAGGAGCTGGCACCGGTGTTGGTGCTTGGCCTCACTCCTGTGTTGGAGACGGCCATGCCATGGGCGGAGGTGCTTTGGTATTCCATGGCCGATGTGCGCCTCTACGAGGGGTTGCTGGAAGAGGCCTGCATGGAGGCCAATGTGCCCTTTTTGCCCATGCTGGAGCCCTTTTTGGAGGAGCCCCACTGGCCCCGTTGGCTGAGCGCGGACGGGTTGCATTGCAACAGCGAGGGGCATCGCTTTCTCTATGAGCGCATCCGCTCTTGGCCAGCCCTGTTGGGGTGGGCGGGCCTGCACCGGCTGGAGCTGTCCACCCCCGTGGCCTGGTGATGGCCACCCCCCGGATGCCCTTTGTTCTCCCCCGATTGGGGGAGCGTGAATTCCCCTGGGTGGTGGATGTCAGAGCCTGCCCCCCCTGGCAAATCTGAGGCCAGTTCATCCTTCTGCCATGGCCTCCTCTGCCATTCCCCATCGCGCCCCCCACTCCCCCCACCTGCCAGCGCGGCCCCTGCGGCGGCAGACCCCTCTGGAGCGCGGCGGGCTGGACCAACACAATCGCCGCTGGTTGGCGGCCTACGCGAGTAGCCCCGATCAGCGCACGCGCATCCACTGGCGCAACCGCCTGGTGGAGGCCAATCTCGGTTTGGTGCACAGCGTGGCGGCTCGCTTTGCTGGGATCAGCCAGCTGCCCTTTTGCGATCTGGTTCAGGTGGGTTGCCAGGGGCTGATTCGCGCGGTGGAGGCCTTTGACGGGCGCCGCGCCTGCTGCCTCAGCACGTTTGCGGTGCCCTATGTGCGGGGGGCCATTCAGCATGAATTGCGGGATCGGGAATCCTGGATCCGTCCGCCCAGGCGGATCTGGGAGTTGCGCCAGCGGGCCCGGGTGGTCCAGGAGCAGCGCCGAGCAGTTGGCTTGCCGCCCCATGGCCGAGAGATGTTGGCGGAGGCCTTGGCCTGCACGAGCGCCGAGTTGGATGAGATGGAGACCCTTCGGGAGCTGGCCAGTCCCCTCAGCTTGGATGCGATCCAGAGCCGAACGGCTGAGGCCGATGGCGTTGGCACCTGGTTGGATCAACTGGCTGATCCCCGTTCCCTGGCTCTCGCCTCGAGCCCTTGCGTCCTGCCTGTGGCCGATCCCCATCGCCAAGCCCAGGCGGCCTGGTTGAAGGAGCAGCTGAACCAGCTGGAGCCCTTCCAACGGGAGTTGGTGCTGGCTCGGGTGGTGGTGGGATGCACCTGGGTGGAGATGGGCCAACACCTGGGGATCCACCCACGCATGGCTGAACGCCGCTGCAACGCGGCCCTCAGGCAGCTGAGGGAGTCTGCTGGAGCATGGTCCCAGCTCCTGGGCTCAGGCCAAGGCGCAATCCCGAGCCTGATCCCAGGACGGAGTCCGAGCTCAAGCCCGCGGGACGAGCAGCTGGAAAGCGCCTGATGGCAGCAGAGCGGGAGGCCCTTCCCAGCCCGGAAGCGCCTCTCGCCATGGCTCAAAGCACCCCTGGCACCCTCAGGGCCAGCCCCATGGCAAGAAGGGCAGCCACCAGGGTTTGCAGCGCATTCACCGCTTCATTGGTGAGCCAGGGAAGGCGCGACTGCAGGCTGGCGCCGATCCAGCTCTCCACCAGGGTGGCCATCACGCCGACCGCCGTCACCAGCGCCAGGGCCTGGGGGGTTTCAATCACCCCGAGGCCCGCCATCACGGCCCCCATCAGGGCACTTCCCACCACACTGGCCGCCGTGCCCTCCAGGCTGATGGCCCCTTCTGTGCCCCGGGGCACCGGCCGCAAGGTGGTGATCAGCACGGTGCGGCGGCCCCAGCGCTTGCCGATCTCACTGCCGAAGGTGTCAGCCAACTTGGCGGCCAGGCTGGCGGCAAAGCCCATCAGCAGCAGGGCGGCCCAGGCACCGGCCAAGGGGGTGAGGCCCGCCAGGATGGCGGCCACCAGGGCCGATCCCCAGACGTTTTCCGGGCCCCGTCGCCCCCCTCGGGCTTCCGCCAGGCCACTGGCCTGCTTGGCTTTGAACCCCACCTTGGTGACCGCCGATCCGAGGGCGAGATAGGCCACCACCGCAAGCCAGCCCCGCCAGCCGAGGCTTCCCCACAGCACCGTGCCCAAGATCCCCGCATGCACCCAGCCGGCGGGTGTGAGTAGGGGAGCCCGCTGGGCGAGGGCGATGAGCAGGGCGTTGAAGGCCAGGGCAGCCAGCCACTGACTGGCGCCCTGCGCCGGGAGGGCCAAGGAGAGCGGCAGCATGGGCCGGCGGGCTGTGTTGCACAGGTCTAAGGGTTGGGTGTGGAACGGCGCCAGTGGCGGATAATCGCTCCACCAGCCTGCTCGTCGCCCCATGTTCTTTTTCAAGAAGCAGAAGTTTTTCCTTGATCTGACGGGCGAGAAGGATACGGATCAAGAGGGAACAGCCGGGAAGCCCAGTGAGCCCAAGGTCGTCATTGCCCCTCCCGCCCCGGCACCCGCAGCCGAGAAAAAGGAGAAGGGCGCCGCCAAGGCTCCCGCCCCACAAGCCGTAGCTGCCACAACGGCCCCAGCGGCCGCCGTCGCACCCGCCACCCCAGCGGCGGTGGTGGAGGCCGCTGCTCCAGCACCAGCCGCTGCCGCCGTGCGCACCACGGCGGAGGAGATCGCGGCCCAACTGGCGGCGGAGGCCGCGAGCCGTCCCGCGCCGACGCTCTCCACTTTTGCCCCAGATTGCCTCGCTCCCGGGGCTGCCACCCCCCGGCGACGGCGCACGGCTGGCGCCAATTTGGGTGCCTTCAAGGAGATTGCTCGGGGGATGATGAAGAGCTGAGGAGGGCACGCCAACCCGCCATCCAGGCGGCGGCCGCCACGGCGGCGGTGGCCGTGCGCAGGATGGTGGGCCCCGCACTCACCAGCGTCCAACCATGGGCTTGGGCTGTGGCTTCCTCTGCGGGGCTCCAGCCCCCTTCCGGCCCAATGGCTAGGCACACTTCCGGATGGCCGCTGGTCGCAGGGGTGACCCCTGGCCGATGGCTGTGCACTGGCCAAGAGTTGTTCAGCAGCACCTTGGCCAGATGGGGCAGCTGCTCTCCCCGACTGCTGGCCAACAGGTTCAGGCCCGCGGCGGGTTCGGCCAGCCAGGCCGCCGCAGGTTGGGGGTCAGAGAGTTCCGGCAGCCACAGCCGCTCGCACTGCTCCGTGGCCTCTCGCAGGATGGAGCGCCAACGCTCTTGGGGCCATTGGCCCCGCACGACGCAGCGCTCGGCCTGTAGGGGCTGGAGTCGGTCGATTCCCAGTTCGGCGGCCATCCGCCAGATCACCTCCACCTCCTGCCGGGGAAGGGCCACTGCTAGGGCCAGGGCCGGCTGGCCTTTGGGCTGGTGCTCCAGGGGGTGGGTCAGGGGTTGCACCAGCCTCAGGCGATCGGCTCCCTCCAGCCGTGCTTCCCAGCGGCGTCCAGCCCCATCCACCACGTCGCACCCCTGGCCGCGGCCCAGCCGCAACACCCGACCCAGATAGTGAGCCTCGGAGGGGGTGAGGGGAATCTCCTCGGCGAGGCGATCGGCAGGAATGAGCAGCCGTCGCCGTTCCCGAGCCATCTTGCTGGGCTCCTGCTCAGCGCTGAGGGGCTTGGGGGGCCCTTGGCAGGCTCCCCCCACCCCCGATGCCAAAGAGGCCCTCGGGTTCCTCCTCAATGGGCCAGTCCTCATTGAGGCCGCCAATCACGAGCTCACAGAGTTCCACCACATCCCGATCGATCTGACGGAGGGTGTTGATGAGCACGTCGAGGGCGAACGCATCACTGGTGCCCAGATCCAGCCAGCAGCGTCCCCAGGTGCCCTGATACTCCATGGCCCCCATGCTGTGCATCAAAGCAGGCAGGGCTTGTTCCGCCATCTCTCCCTCCCATGCCAGCCAGCTGAGATCGGCGCCCGCATCGTGGGCCTGGAGGTTTTCAGCATTGAAGCCCCCCAACTTGCCGAGGTAAAACCAGCTGTCAAAGGCCGTTTCCACATAGGCCCGCTCCCCCTGCCCGGGGGGATCGGCGAAGCGAATCCAGATCCAACAGTTGAAGGGATCCACCTCGCGAAAGCGGACGTCCACGGCGGGGGAGTGCGATTGGCTTCAGGCTGCCACCCCACGGCCCCCCCTCCCTCCTTGGCCATCACCTGGCGGGGGGGCATGCTGGCCAGATGCTTGAGCTTCAGTCGGTTCGTTACCACCCCGCCACCTCTGCCCAGCCGGTGCTGCGGGACATCAACCTGCGCCTGGCGCCAGGGACACCAACCCTGGTGGCCGGCCGTAGCGGCAGTGGCAAGACCACCTTGCTGGAGGTGATCTGCGGGCTGGCCAACATGGACGGGGGGACAATTCGCTGGAACGGGGAGGCGCTCACCGCCCGCCAGCGGCGCTGGCTTTGCGGGCTGGTGTTTCAGTTTCCCGAGCGCCATTTTCTTGGTCTCACCGTGGGTCAGGAACTGCGCTTGGCCCAACGGCGGGTGTCCACGGAAGCTCTCCAAGCGGCGCTCGCCCGGGTGGGGCTGCCTGAGCTGCCCCTCACCTCCGCCCCAGAGGAGCTCAGCGGCGGTCAGCAGCGACGCCTGGCCTTGGCGGTGCAGCTGTTGCGGGATCCCAAGGTGTTGTTGCTTGATGAGCCCACGGCCGGCCTGGATTGGGCCGTGCGAGATGGGGTGCTCGACCTGTTGCTTGGCCTGTCTCAGGAACGGGCCCTACTGGTGGTGACCCATGAGCCTGAAGCCTTCTCCCGCCTGATCCCGGATGGCTGGCGGTTGGAGGAGGGGGTGCTTCGTCCCCTGGCCAGGGAGATCTCCTTACGATGACCCTGAGACGAAGGGGGGGTGATGGCTGATCAGATGCTGCGAGCCACGGCGGCCGGAGGAGGGATCCGCCTTGTGGCGGTGACCACCACCGTGGCCAGCCGCTACGCCCGCCATCGCCATGGCCTCTCCTTTCTCACCACAGCCCTGTTGGGTCGTGCCATGACAGCTGGCTTGCTGCTGGCCAGCTCGATGAAGGTGGCCCATGGCCGGGTGAATCTGCGGATTCAGTCGGATGGCCCCCTGCGGGGACTGATGGTGGATGCGGGAAGGGATGGCACGGTGCGGGGCTATGTGGGCAACCCAGGCTTGGAACTGGATCTGGTCAGCACGTCCCAAGGGGACCATCACTTTGATTTCCGCCGTGCCACAGGCACGGGCTATCTGCATGTGGTGCGGGATATCGGAGAGGGGGAGCCCTTCAGCAGCACGGTGGAATTGGTGAGCGGTGGAATTGGCGATGACATCGCCTGTTATCTGCTCCACTCCGAGCAAACACCTTCGGCCGTGTTCGTGGGAGAGAGGATCGACAGCCGAGGGGTGCGATGTGCCGGTGGCCTGCTGGTGCAGGTGTTGCCGAAGGCCGCCTCAGATCCGGCCTTGGTGGCCTTGTTGGAGGAGCGCTGCCGAGAGATCACGGGCTTTAGCGAACGGCTGGAAGCCCATGCGGATGCCCTCCAGATGCTGTTTGAGGACGTGTTTCCCGATCTCGATCCCCAGCCGTTGGAGTGGGCCGAAGCACGGCAGAACGTGCGGTTTCACTGCCGCTGCACCCGTCGCCGCAGCGTTGGTGCCCTGAAATTGCTCGGCCGGGACGAATTAAGCAGCATCCTCAAGGAAGACGGCCGGGCCGAACTCACCTGCCATTTCTGCAATGAGGTGTATGGCGTGGAGGCGGAAGAGCTCAAAAGTTTGATTGCTGAATTCGAAGCCGCCTGAGCAAGCTCATCCGATGAACAGGGCCCCGAGCAAGAGGATCAGGATCCCAAAGGCCGCCTGCAGTTGGTAGGTCTGGAGGGGGAGAGCTTGAAGGGCGGAGGCCGGAAGGGAGGCAAACAGCAGCTGGCACAGGCCCAAGCCGATCACCAGGAGCAACACCGTCCACCCCACGGACCTGGGGAACTTCCCATTGCGGCGCTGCAGGTTCACCAGGGTGATCAGAGCAGCCATGGCGAGGAGCGCATCGGGGGCGGTGCCAGGAAAGGCCAGGGCTGAGATCAGGAGAACGCCATGGCCGATCAGGGGGACCAGACGCTCCCTTCCTGTTGCCAGGGAGAAGGAGAGGGCGCTGCCTGGCTTGGCACCGCCACCTCCAAGGCGGGGGAGGGGGAGCGACGGCAAATTGGGCAGCTGGCTGAGGGGCTGACGGGGGGGCGTGGGAAGGGTTTCTTTCTGGGAGGCGGAGCGGGCCGCGCTGCTCACCCGACCCTGTTGGCGCTCCTTGAGCCGATCCATCAACACCGCGTCGTAGGCCGCCTCCACCTGGGAGCGGGCGAGGGGATCGTCCCCTACAGCCTCGAGCTTCGCTTGCTTTGCTTCCTGAACCTCCTCAAAACTGCTTTGCGGAGCAATGCCCAGGAATGTGTAGGGGTCAGGGGATCCTTCTGTCATCGCGATGGCCACGCGCACTCCATTAAAGGCTCCCGCTCTCAGAAAAGAGGTTCGGAACGATGAAAACCAGCTTCTTGGAGGAGCTGGCGTTGGCAGGCTTCCGCTTCCGCGGGGCCGAGACGCCTGCGGCGTTTGAGGAGAGGCATCTGGGGAGGGAGGTGGCTGCCTTCGCGAATCTCAACACCATCGTTCCCCGGAAGAAAATTGACGAAATCGGAACCCCCATCGCTGCGGGGGCGTGTGAGCCAGAAGGGATTGGACATGGCGGGTGCGTCTGCCCTTAACAAATTGTGATGCCATTCTGGCGGATCTGTCCAGCCTTCGCGGTTGCATCGGCATCAGAGAGCGATCGGATCGATGCCACTCACCACCGGCGCGACGGAACTGAGGGCCAACGAGGGGTGATCGTCCTGCAGTTGTTGCAGGTTCCAGCTGTTGCGAAAGAGCAGCACGGGCCGGTCCCAGGCATCGCGCACGGTTTTGCAGTTGAAGACCCGCCCGATCGCCTCCAGGGCCGGCCAGCCCCCGCTCACCCAACGGGCCACGCTGAACTCCAAGGGCTCAAGACGTGTCTTGACGCCGTATTCGTTCTCGAGGCGATATTGCACCACCTCGAGCTGCAGTTGACCCACGGCAGCCAGAATCGGGTCTCGTTTGCTGAGATCCGTGTCGTAGAGCACCTGAACGGCCCCTTCCTCCCGCAGCTCGTTAACACCCTTGCGGAAGCTTTTGAAGGCGGAGGGATTGGGATTGCGCAACCAGGCAAAGAGCTCGGGGGTGAAGCAGGGGATCCCTTCGTATTCCACTTTGGGTCCCACATAGAGCGTGTCGCCGATGGCAAACATGCCTGGATTGTTGAGGCCAATCACATCACCGGGATAGGCCTCCTCCACCACCTCCCGATCCTGGCCAAAGAGTTTTTGGGGGCGGGAGAGCCGGATGGTTTTGCCGGTGCGGGCGTGGCGCACGGTGAGGTCTTTTTCAAATTTGCCCGAACACACCCGCACAAAGGCCACCCGATCGCGATGGCGCGGATCCATGTTGGCCTGGAGCTTGAAGACAAAGCCACTGAAATCTGGCTTGAGGGGATCCACCTCCCCTTCACTGGAGCTGCGGGCGGTGGGGGGCTGGGCGAGCTCCAGAAAGGCATCCAGGAAGGGCCGCACCCCGAAGTTGGTCATGGCGGAACCAAAAAACACGGGGCTGAGCTCCCCGGCATGCACCATTTCCAGATCGAGCTCCTCGCCAGCGGCCTCCAGGAGGTCGAGCTCTTCGATGGCCTGGGCCAGGAGCTCGGGCTCCACCGCCTTGGCCAGCTGGGGGCTATCGATCGGCAGCCGTTGTTCCGCACTTTGGCGGCCCCGTTGGGCCCGCTCGAAGAGCACCACCTCCCGGCTGCGGCGATCGATCACCCCTCGGAAGCGATCGCCACTGCCGATGGGCCAATTCACTGGCCAGCAGGCCAGGCCGAGCTCCTTTTCGATCTCATCGAGCAGCTCAAGCGGATCGCGGCCGGGCCGATCCATCTTGTTGATGAAGGTGAAGATCGGGATGCGCCGCATGCGGCACACCTCAAACAATTTGCGGGTCTGGGGCTCCAGGCCCTTGGCGGCATCTTCGAGCATCACCGCGTTGTCGGCCGCGGCGAGGGTGCGGTAGGTGTCTTCTGAGAAGTCTTGGTGGCCGGGGGTATCGAGCAGGTTGAGGGTGCGGCCGCTGTAGTCGAACTGCAGCACGGTGGAGGTGATCGAAATCCCCCGCTGCTTTTCCAGCTCCATCCAGTCGGAGGTCACCTTCCGTTGTTCCCCCTTGGCTTTCACCGCGCCGGCCTGCTGAATGGCACCGCCGTAGAGGAGCAGCTTTTCGGTGAGAGTGGTCTTGCCGGCGTCGGGGTGGGAAATGATGGCAAAATTGCGCCGCCGGGCCACGGCTTCGGCCAGTTCCCCTTGGACGGCGGCCAAGGAGGGATCGGCGGTGGGGGTGGCCGATTCGCCCGTGCGGGAAGGGATGCTCATCGCCCTAGCCTGCCAGTTGATTCCCCTGCTGTCGCCCGCTTTGTGAGGGTCATGCCCCCAACCGCCCAGCCGTTGACCGCCTCAGGGAAGGAGAGGGAGGGAGTTCTGGCCCGCCAGCAGCGGCTGGAGGCGCTCCAGCAGGAATTCGAGCGGGATGCGCGCTTCAGCCTGGTGTTTGTGGTGCTCACCTTGGGCGCCTCCCTGATCGCCACCCTCGGGCTGCTGGCGAACAGTCCGGCGATGGTGATCGGCGCCATGGTGGTGGCTCCCTGGATCCAGCCCTTGGAGGCCATGGCCTTTGAGGTGGTGCGCGGCAGCCTGCCCGGCTTCGCCAGGGCCCTGCGCACTCTCCTGCTCGGAGGGGTGCTTGCGGTGCTGGTGTCGGTGGGGGTGGGGTGGCTGGCGGCCATGCCCACCTTCGGGGAGGAGGTGAATGCCCTCACCCGCCCCAACCTTCTGCACCTTGGCGTCGCGTTGGCGGCGGGAGGCATGGCGATGTTTGCCAAGTTGCGCAAGGAAGCCATTTCCGCTCTGGCGGGCCTGGCCATTGCGGTGACCCTGATGCCACCCGTCTGTGTGGTGGGTCTGTCGTTGTCCACTGGACTGTGGGAGCAGTCGGGAGGGGCCCTGCTGCTGTTTCTCACCGACCTGCTTGGGATCCTCAGCGGCGCGATCGTGGCCCTGAGCCTGTTGGAGCGTCCGTTTCGTGGGCGTCTGCGGCACAGTCGGCTCGGACTGACGAGCCTCGCCCTGACGGCCCTGCTGGTGGTGCCCCTGGGCGGGAGCTTTTTCAACCTGGTGGCCACCAGGCGCCGCCAGGTTCAGGAGCAGCGCATCGAGGAGCTGGTGCAGCAGAGCCTGCGCAACGAAACCATCACCCTGGGGCGGGATTCCATGCTCGAGTCGGTGAGCATCCAGTGGGAGAAGGATCCGCCCCTGATCGTCGCCCGCGCCACGGTGAGTGATCCCAACCTGCCCACCGCTACCCAGGTGGCGGAGGTGCAGCGGTTCATCAACCAGCGCTTGGAGCCCCGTCGCTTTCGGCTGGTGGTGCAGCGCACTGCCATTGAGGTGGTGGGGCCGGAAGAAGCTGCCGCGAAGTGATCCGAATGGCAGCCCTGGGACATGGGGCTGATCTAGCCCGACCGGGAAGGACCGCTTTGCAGCTACCGCGTTTTGGACACACGATCAAGGGGTGCCTCCGCGAAGACTGCAAGGCAGAATCCTGCGATAAATGCGCTCAAGATCCCGTAGGAGGGATACCAGTGGTCAGCAGTCAGCCAAACGATGAAGGTTGACACGAGTAAACGAACGCAGCGGACAGCCAAGCGGTGACCGCGGATTGGAAGGGAAGGCATGAGCCAAGCCATGAAACATGTTCTGTATGTGCGCATGAAGGAGGGCCGGAGCAGCAATGCCCGGCCCTGCTTGATTAACAAAGGGACAACGAGAGGACAAAGGCATGCCCACCGGCAGAAATTGCACCTGCGAGACCGCCGATCGGGCCGCCGACGAAGAAGCCAATAGCCCCACCGACCGTGACGGCCGAGGCTACCGAATTGACATGACACGAATTGCCGGCAACGATCTCTTCCAGGGAGGAGTCGTCAATTTGTTCAATCTGAGAAGTGGAAAACATTTGGGTTGAATTAGAGGGATTGAAGGATCAGGCCACCCGCGCAACCGATGACGGCACCAGCTGCTGCACCTGGCAAGCCAAAAAAGCTGCCCACGAAACCACCCGCGCCTGCACCCGCCAGGCATGCGTTGCCGTAGTCGCTTATTGTGGAGCTGGTGGACTTTCCGGCAGAAACGCCGGAGAGATCATCGAGAGACAGTGGGAGAATCAGGCTAGAGTTGTTGAGCATTCTTTTAAGTAATCGGTGGGGATTGAATGTTGTGAGCTAGTTTTCGATCGGGAGTGGGAAGGGCGAAGGGCCAGGAAAGGGGAAAGGAAATGGAAAAGGTGAAGGGGAAGGAAAAGGAAAAGGTGAAGGAAAAGGACAACGTGGAGGCAAAGGAAAGGGTGAGGGAAAAGGTTTCAAGCCTGCGGCAATGCCCTCCATTTGGTCCAAAGAAAGTTCGTTTAACATGAGCATCAAAAGTAGAAATAGACTCAAGATTAAAGAAGGTGTGGGAGCAAATCTGCTTCCTCCCCTCTCCCATTAGCTTCTTCTGATTCGTCAGCCGAAGTGATGACTCAAGTCGTCGATACTTGTGATCTTGATCACAGAGGATTTCACGAGCTGGGCCTCGTCGCGCCGGAGGACGACGGAGGCGGCCCATGCCCCACGGCATGCCAGAGCACGGCTGGATGGTGGAGGTGGTGCAGCGCAGCACCACGACGTCCGTGCGGAATGCATCAGGATGCCGTCAGCGTCTTTCAACCCCAAACTTGGACTTCACTGACCGACTGGATCTGCTGGAGCCCAACCATCGGATGGTGACCAGCTGGATTCTCTCCAGCGGCATGCGCCTGCGCTACGTGATGGCCATGAAAAGCCATCTGGCTCTGCTGGCCATCGTCCGCTCGATCCCGGTGAGGAGCCGCATCAAGGGGATTGCCTCAACGGAAGAGGAGGCTTTTCGCCGCATCCGGCACAACAACCCCGGGCTGTTGATCTGCAGCGATCAATTGGCGGAAGGGAATGGGTTTTCTCTCTGCAGGCGAGCCCTGCAGGTGGTTGGCGATCTGAAGGTGTTGATGGTGCTGACAGGCGATGGAGCGGATGTGGATCGAGCCCTGGAGAGCGGAGTGATGGCGGTGGTTTGTGAGGATGATTTTCTCTCGCCAGAGATGGAGGTGATGCAGTCTCTACTGGCTGCGGCCAATAGCAAGCATTACGTTTCCAGCCGGGCAAGAGCACGGATGAAGCAACCCGCTGCGCTCGTTGAATCCCCTCAGTCGCTGACGCCACGCGAGAAAGAGATTCTCGTTCTCCTGCTCAAGGGTGCTTCCGATCTGGATATTGCCGAGCAATTGCAAATCTCCGTCCATACGGTGAAGGAATACGGCAAAAGCATCCGCGCGAAATACCAGGTCAAGACCCGCTTGCAGTTGATCAGCGCCCTGTTGGGACGTGCCGTTTCGCCAAGCCGCAGCACCTAGAAATTCCAAGCAGCGTTAGGCCACTCTGGTGGATGCCACGTCTCAGGGCAAGGATTCAGCTATCATTGGGTTCATGAATAATCTAGACCAGCAAATGGAGGCCATTGGCGAAGATGCATGTCGCTGAAGAGAGATGGTGAAAAACCAGCACGGTTTGCATCAGCTGGCCAAGCGTTGCAAGGCAAGTTTTGTTGCCCTAGTTCGCTATGGGCAATCGTTGCAGCTTCGCCCATTGGAGATCGCCAACAGTAAAGCTGGGCTGATCGTGCTTGGTTCACTTGCTCTTTCCTGGCTGCTGCCAAAGCTAGAAAGCATCATCAATGCACCGGAGGAATACACGCTTGGCAGCGGCGTTGTCTCATTCACGATGAGATCACCACGGAGCAAGTCGAACTTCCACCATCTGTTTGTCTCTGCGACTGGCAATACGGACACCGGAGAGACACCCTATCCAATGGGATGGTCTCCTTGGGTAAATACAGAGATCTATCTGAATAAGGGCGACTGCTTCTTTGTGCACGCCCATGGATCTGTCCATACATCAGCAAGAAGGCTTTTGTCGGAGATTGATAATCCTGCACTGATGTTCGTCGTTCGGTCCAAGTATGTCGGCCCAAATGGCACTTCCTCAGAAGAAGAGACTCCCTTTCAAAGCAAGCTTAAAAACTATCGTCTCTACCCAGGCAACGCTGTTGGCTTTGGCGGTCTGATTGCACGAGTGACCGCACGACAAGAACCAACGCAATCGTCCCCGTTTGCAGTTGGCAGGGGCAATGGCATGCGCAAAACAGGTCAAGAATTCCGGGCGCTTAATGATGGTTATCTTCAGTTTGCGGTGAATGACATTGTGCTGAGCAGGGAAAACGTTGGTCTGGCCAAGGAGATGTATATCGGCACGGATCATCGTGTTTCATGCAACAAGGAGAGGACGACTCAAGAGATGGTGAAGCAGAATTTTGACTATCATTACTGTCTTGAGGCTAAGTATGAATACATCAAGCGCTATGGCATGCAGAAATGGGAGCGTCTTTCATCAAGCGACTTGTCCCGATTGGCGGTGCAGAACTATCAAGACCGTGTAGATAAATGGGACGGAATGATGACGACTGCTAAGGAGCAGCATCGTGATCTGGCTGAGATTCTCCCTGATCTTTGGTATAAAGATAATCTGGGTGGATATTATGTCACCGTCAAAACCTCCACACTTGCCAATCAATGTCCCAAGTAGAGGGCCATGCTGGCGCATCACATGAGCTTTGCAGAAGCTCAAATCACTGCGGCGGCAGGTTATGGGGAGGAGCCAAACACCTCCAGGTAGCGATCGTCCACTGAAGCCACCCGTAAACCGGGTAGGCCTGCCGCCACCAGCTGGGCCTCCACCTCCTCCGGCAAAAAGGCTGCCGCCAGGGAGTTGGCGTAGTCGCGCCGGAGCACGGCGGGAGCGTCTGCGGCGTGGCGCTCCACCAGCTGCTGCAGCGCCTGGGAATTGGGAGGACGGCGCAGGTCGCGCATCACCACCAGGGCACCGGGGGCGGCCCACTGCGCCACGGCCTGCCAAAGAACGGCTGGATCGTGGAGGTGGTGCAAGAGGCTGTTGCTCACGATCACGCTATAGGGCGGAGCGAAGGGGGCCGGCAGGGCCGCCAGCGCTGCGGCGGGCAGCGGCAGCCGGGCTTGGTGAAAGAGAAGGGAGGGCCAGCGGGCGGGTTGCCGGCTGCGACGCTCCTCGGCAAGCGCCAGCATGGCCGGTGCCCCATCGATCCCCAGCACCTTGGCTTCCGGCAAGGCGTCTGCCAGGCGAAAGCTGATGTTGCCCGGTCCGCAGCCCAGATCCAGGATCTTGGCCCCCTGCTCTTCGCGGCGGGGGTGGGAGGCGAGCAGCGCGAGGATGCGCGCGGTGAACGCCTGATCGGAGTCGGCAAAGTCGGCCTCGGCATAGGCCCTGGCCTGGAGGGGCTCATCCATGAGTTCCGGCTCGCAAACCCTCTCCATCTCGCCAGGTGTCAGTGGAGGGATCGTGGCACCCAGGCGAAGGCGTGTGAAGTCTCGTGTTGGCGGTGGTACGTCGCGCGGCAATCTCCACAGACTTTTGAACAGACGCTTTTGCTCCCATGGGACCTTCTCGGCAAGGTTGCGCCTGCATGCAATGCATCATGCCGCCGCACATTTTGGAGCATCTCCTCAAAAGTGAGGATGCGGATCTTCGCGAGATTGCCCTCACCAACTTGCTCACCAATGGGCGATTAGGAGGGGAGCGCAAAGTGCAAGCCTTGATGTTTGCCGGTGGGCCCGGTGGCAGCATGCGCACGGTCTACGACTGCAGGAATCGTCCGTCGCGGTCGCAGGCGAAAGTGGCGCGCACCGAGCGTTCAGGTGTTTCGAAAGATGCCACTGTTAATCAGGCATTTGATGGCTTGGGGGCGACCCGGGATTTTTATAAGGAGGTCTACAAGCGCAATTCGATCGATGATCGGGGAATGCGCCTGGAGGCTTTTGTGCATTACGACAAGAATTTTCAAAATGCCTACTGGGATGGCAAGGTGATGGTGTTTGGCGATGGGGATGGCAAGCTCTTCATTGATTTCACCAAATCCCTGGATGTGATTGCCCACGAACTCACCCATGGCGTGACGGAATTCACCGCCGGCTTGGAATATCACAACGAATCAGGTGCCCTCAATGAATCCATCTCTGATGTGATCGGATCTTTGGTGAAGCAGTGGAGCCTCAAGCAAACCGCCGATCAAGCCGATTGGTTGGTTGGCGCCGAGATCTTCACCCCCAAAATCAAGGCGGATGCCCTTCGCTCACTCAAGGCGCCAGGGACGGCCTACGACAATCCAATTCTGGGCAAAGATCCCCAACCCGATCACATGGATCGCTTTGCCAAGCTGCCGGATACCCAGCGGGGAGATTGGGGTGGCGTGCACATCAACTCTGGCATTCCCAACAAGGCTTTTTACCTCACGGCCACGGCCATTGGCGGCAAGGCTTGGGAGGCGGCTGGCCACATCTGGTATGAGGCGCTGTTGGCCTCGAATGCCAACACCAATTTCCGTCAATTCGCCCAGACCACTGTGATCAAGGCCAGCCAGCTTTACGGCACAGAGAAGCGAAAAGCGGTGAGCGAGGCTTGGGCCCAGGTGGGGCTTTCCGTTACGGTGCCAACTCTCACCTCATCCGCCAAAGGTGAAGCCAAGGATCTGGAGGCTGCGGAAACCCATCTGGCCGAGCTCACCCACCAAATCGAGGTTCTCTCTGATCGGGTTCGGGAGCTCACCAGCGAGGTGGAACAGTCGCTCCATTCCTAAGTCCCCAGGATTACCCAGGCTGTTGTCCATGCTCTGTGTCTCACTGCTGATCTATGGAGGCTTGGCCGGGGGCCTGCAGCGGCCCCCCCATGTGGTGGACGGGGCGAAGCTCTCGGCCAGCGAACAGAAGCAGCTTCTCCAGCTAGTTCAAGCCCTCCAGGCCACTCCGCCCCCACCGGTGAGCGGCCCTGGAACGGGGAGGGATGTGCAGGGCTATGTGATCACGATTGAGGAAGCGGGGAAGGCGCCGGTGGAGTTCGAGGCGAACGATCTCACGCGCAACCAGCCCTTTGCCACCCTCA
>JBIIJA010000433.1:0-4952 GCA_044234195.1 Cyanobium sp.
CTGAACCGCTGGGTTGGTTGTATTTGATCGGTTTCCAATCAATAGGTGTCACCAACGAGTGGTGACTGAAACGTGCGGCTTTATCACGCGGCGCCGCTATGGGTTTCCAATCAATAGGTGTCACCAACGAGTGGTGACTTTTCTTCTCCTTGCAACCGCCACAGCCCTCGGGCTCGCTGGTTTCCAATCAATAGGTGTCACCAACGAGTGGTGACTTAAACTCCTTGATGAGGCCAATTAGATGGGACACATACTTCAGTTTCCAATCAATAGGTGTCACCAACGAGTGGTGACCGAGTTGGGCTCCCCTGGCAGGGAGCCTTTCTCATTGGAGTTTCCAATCAATAGGTGTCACCAACGAGTGGTGACAAACTCAATCAACCGTTTACGATCACGACCAGCTACTGTTTCCAATCAATAGGTGTCACCAACGAGTGGTGACGCTATCAATGATGTCCTGCAATAGCGTAAAGAAATCGCAAAGTTTCCAATCAATAGGTGTCACCAACGAGTGGTGACTTGTCCACATTCTTTTCAATCAAATGAGAAATCTAATCGTGTTTCCAATCAATAGGTGTCACCAACGAGTGGTGACGCAATATATATCTAATCCAACTAGCAACACAGAGGAGGTTTCCAATCAATAGGTGTCACCAACGAGTGGTGACGTGGTGCGGGTGCTGGCTGTTGAGGTTCCGCCAGAGGGCCGGGTTTCCAATCAATAGGTGTCACCAACGAGTGGTGACGGCGGCCCCCGAGAGGGCCTGCGCGGCAAGCGATCCGAAGATCGTTTGCGCACTCCCCTACCTTGGCCACGCTCTCACGCCCTGTCAAGCCTGTGGAAAACGCTGAGATCCGTTGCGCTGCATGGCTGCGCGACGATCGACGCAAACACTGGGGTTTCGGCGATCGGCAGGGGGGTGCGCGGAAACTGGAAAGGGCAAGAAACCTGTGCAGGCCCTGGCAGCCGCGATTTGGCAGAGGTGCGCGCACCCCCCCCGGCGGATCTGGAAATTGCCAGTTCAACCGAGGCTGATCAGATCACCTTGTCGTGCCAGAGCGTGCACTCCACCGGTCGGCCCAGCTGCTCGGCCCCCCGCCCCCCCTGCTGCACAGGCCAGATGCGTACGCTGTCGTCGGCTGTTGCGATGCAGGCCAACAACTGACGCAACCGCCGCAGCTGGTGGGGCTGCAGGCGACATTCGAAGACACTCCACTGCAGCCGTTCGCCGTAGCCCTCCAGCACTTTGGCCAGCTTGCGGCGGCGTTTGTTGCTGGGGCAGTCGTAGGCGATCACCCACAGCTGCTCCGGGTTCATCGGCGCAGGGGCACACTGAGCGGACGGTCGGGATCATCCACCGCAGCGGCGAAGCTCTTCACCAGCTGATCCAGCACCTCCCAGCGGGGGCCGCTCCCGCCGTCGCCCAGCTGGATCGGTTCCGCCATGAAGGCCGACCAGGCCCGCAGCCATACCCGTCGCCCGCCGTCGTTGAGGTACACCCCACCGCCATGGGGCTGAAAGTGCTCGGAGGCCACGAGCTTGCCGGCGCGGATCAGCTGCCCATGAAAGGGATCAACGAGAAAGGTGCGCAGCGGTTCGATCAGATCCGACACCAGCGCTGCATGGCGGGGAGACCCCACATGCAGCACGCCGTTGTAGGGATCCAGCCCCCGCAGCTCAGCCCGCAGCAGCAGCCCATTCCAGAGCACGCCATAGCCGAAACCGCAGAGCGCATCAAACGGCGTGAGCGGCGGTCGCCGGCTGCGCACCGAGAATCCGAAGCCATCTTCCTCCAGCAAACCGCCAAGACTGCGGAAATAGAGCGCTGCCGCCGAACCTTCCAGACCACGAAGGTGGTTGGGACAGGGGGCGCCGTTGGCGAGCGTCTGCAGCTGGCCCAGCCGCCGCAGGCAGCTCTCCACCCCAGGCCGCCCGCTGCGCCGCGTGAAGCGCTGCAGCACCACCCGGCCATTGGCAATCTTGCCGCTCACCAGGGCGCGGGCCAGCGCCAGCCGCCGCTCCTGCGTCAGCTCGGCCTGGCGGCGGGCCCGGTGGCGATAGCCGCCTTCCAAGGGCTGAAGCCTCCCGAGGCATTGGCCGCTGCTGCTGAGGTAGGCGATCGGGATGCCCCGCCGCAGGCAGGCTCGGATCAACTGAGTGGTGAGCTGCATCTGGCCCACCACCAGGATCTGATCCAGCAGGGGGAGCCCCATCCGATCGAGTTCCTGTTGCTCACTGCGCACCACAAGCTGCTCACCCTCGATGCCGGCGGTGCCGTGGGGACGCAGGAGATAGAGGGAACGCATCAGATCGATGGGTGGTGCTCTTCCGATGATTCCCAGGGGCGGTCAAGTGGATGGTTCGGCTGCTCGACTGAGAGATAAAGGGGCTGCACTCGCCGAATTGGGAGTGCAGCCCAGTTTCCAATCGATAGGTGTCACCAACGAGTGGTGACATTTTCAATCTATGGTCACACGTTTGATATGACTTGACCGTTTCCAATCAATAGGTGTGACCAACGAGTGGTGACTTCAAGGACAAAATGGCTTTAGCCACTCTCGTCGCGTTTCCAATCAATAGGTGTCACCAACAAGTGGTGACGATGTATTCGTGGTCGAACGAAGAGGCGGGCCTTGGCGTGTTTCCAATCAATAGGTGTCACCAACGAGTGGTGACATCCGATCTGCGTCTCATGGCCCGAGAGCGCCCCCAGTTTCCAATCAATAGGTGTCACCAACGAGCGGTGACTTTAGCACACCCATTCGGCAGGCATTATTAATGGCTGGTAGGTTTCCAATCAATAGGTGTCACCAACGAGTGGTGACCTCAACCACCTGGGCTAATTCCACGATCACCAACGGGCGCAAGTTTCCAATCAATAGGTGTCACCAACGAGTGGTGACCTGTTCACAGGAAAGATGCCGAAGGGCGATGCGAACCGGGTTTCCAATCAATAGTTGTCACCAACGAGTGGTGACTTGTTTTGCAGCAGGACATCCTGCCCATCAATGCGCACGTTTCCAATCAATAGGTGTCACCAACGAGTGGTGACCCCATGACTATTTTTTCAATCGTGCTTGCTCCGATCGGTTTCCAATCAATAGGTGTCACCAACGAGTGGTGACTGCCCGGATTAATTCGAGATGGTGCGATTGCTCCAGGGAGTTTCCAATCAATAGGTGTCACCAACGAGTGGTGACTGGATCACACTGGGTCAATTCATTCGAGCAATCAATGGTTTCCAATCAATAGGTGTCACCAACGAGTGGTGACGGCGGCCCCCGAGAGGGCCTGCGCGGCAAGCGATCCGAAGACTGTTTGCGCACCCCCTTACCTTGGCCATGCTCTCAGGCCCTGTCAAGCCTGTGGAAAACGCTGAGATCCATTGCGCTGCATGGCTGCGCGCCGATCGACGCAAACACTGGGGTTTCGGGGATCGGCAGGGGGGTGCGCGGAAACAGGAAAGGTCTGACGCCCAGCCGCGGCAAGGGGAGTTCCTCGGTGCGGAAGTCGCGCACCGCTCAACAGCTCTCGGAGCCTCCGGCAGACAGAAAGATCCTGCAGCCTGAGCAAAGAGCTGGCTAGCTGCGACAGAAGAAAGCTAGCCAGGAACGATGCCCAAAACCTCTCACCCCACCAATGGGCCTGTTTCCTCCCAAGGCCCTGCACGCCAGGTCCCCATGGCGGAGGCCAAAAACACCCTGTTGGCCTTGGTGGCTCGCGTGGAGCGGGGGGAAGAGATCGCCATCACCCGGCGCGGCCCGCGAAATCGTGGATCTGGTGGCCCTCCTGCCGATCCGCATCGACCCTTCGCCGCCTGCACCGGCCATCCTTTTGAGCCTGGCTCTGCGCTTCAGCTCACCAGCACCGACGCTGCCTACGACGAACTGGCGGAAGCGGCCTGGGCAGCAGGGGTGGGGGTGCTGGCTGCCTGAGTGACGCCATCTCTGGCCAGCTCAAGACGCTCTCCCCCGCTTGCATCACAAACGCGTGGTGACGGTGCTCCCCGAAAGGGTCTGCGAAGTGTCAGCAGCCGCCATCCCCCTGAGCTCCACCCACGCCCGCAACACTTCCGCCACCGACCAGGCCTGGGCAATGCAGCCTCGGGGGGCGTGGGGCGCCTCCCCATCGAAGATCTCGCTGATGCTGCCCAGGCCTGCGGTGGCCAGGTGGTGGCCGACGGCGTCCAGCCAGCGCAGGGCCCCCTCGGGATCCCCATGCACGCGGGCGTAGGCCAGGGCATAGGGCCCCAGCCACCAGCCCCACACCGTGCCCTGGTGGTAGGCCCGGTCCCTGGCGAGGGGGCCGCCGCCGTAGTGGCCCTGATAGGCCGGATGGCGTGGATCCAGGCTGCGCAGGCCAAAGGGGGTGAGCAGCTGCTGGCCGCACACCGCCAACACCTGCCTGGCCTGCTTGGCTGAGAGCAAATCGTCGGTGAGGGCCACCGCCAGGAGCTGATTGGGGCGCAACGCCTCCTCGGGAGAGCCATCAGGTCCATCGAGCACGTCGAAGCAGTAACCCTTCTGCGCGTTCCAGAAGCGCTGGAAGCCCCGGCGCGCCTCCTCCGCCAACGCTCCATAGCCCTGGCCCGATTCCCCGCACACCTCGGCGAAGCGGGCCATGGTGGCCAGGGCGCAACACCAGAGGGCATTCACCTCCACGGGCTTGCCAATGCGGGGGGTGATCACCTCCCCGTTCACCTTCGCATCCATCCAGGTGAGCTGCAGCCCCTCCGCTCCGGCCCGCAGCAGGCCATCGGCGGAATCGCGCTGGATGCCGTGGAGGGTGCCCTGGCAGTGGGCCTCCACAATCTCCCGCAACGTCGGCCACAGCTCGCGGATCAGACCCGTGTCCCCGGTCGCCTGGTGGTAATGGCGCAAGGCCTCGACGTACCACAGGGTGGCGTCGACCGTGTTGTAGTCACCCTCCCCCAACGGCTGCCCGCCATCGG
>JBIIJA010000191.1:0-4942 GCA_044234195.1 Cyanobium sp.
TGACCTCGGTGGTAGGCCCGACCTGGCTTCCAGATTTGAGCATGAAGGATTCCACCTGGGCCAAGGCCGGCACAGCCATCAGGAAGCAACCTCCCGTACCAATTCCAAGCACCCCGAGGGTACGGAGCAGGGAGATAGGGCGCATGTCAGGGCCTAGGGAGCAACAAACAAACCCATGCTGCCTTAATCGGGCTCGTCTTGCAGGGGGAAGAAGGGGGATGGAGAAGATTCGGTCGCACCGCGAATCTCATCGAGAAGCAGATCCAGCTGATCCATGGCCTCGGGCAATCCCAAGCCCGTGGATGGCTCCGCCAGGGGTTCGACTTCCGTGTCTTCGCAGTGCCACAGGGTTTCGATCTGACACAGCTGTTCGGCCAACCCTCTCAGCCCCTGCTGGCTGTGGATGCGCTGCAGCACATCCACCAGCACGGGCATGCGAATCGAAGAAGCCCTCAGGGCCCGCCTCAGATCAGCTTGCGTGCGTCCTGTGTGACGCAGCCAATCCTTCAAAAACAACTGGAGATCGTCCAGTTGATCCGCGGTGAGGGTGGCGGAGGGCTCCATCGAACGCCTCAAGATTTAGGGAACCAGTGATCCAGTCTGCGCTGGGCCCGGGCCTTGATCTCGGGAGTGATGTGCCGGGAGCACAGACCCAGCAACGCCGTGATGGCCACCATGTCATCCCCAAATCCCACAGCGGGGATGAAGTCGGGGATCAAATCGATGGGAAGCACCAGATAGGTGAGAGCCGCGAGAACGGTGAGACGGGCCTGGTGGGGAGTGGCCCCATCGATCAGCATCTCAAAGCACTCCAGGGCTGGCCTGGCCACCGTGCGTCCTGCCCGCCGGAGAAGACGGGAGAGAAGGTTGGCATCGACAACAGCATCGTTGACGACTTCTGGCTCCAAAACGGACTGGCTGGCTGGATGGCCCGCGGCTGAAGACGCGGCGGACATGGGTGTTTCCTCTTAATGGTGCGCCACGAGGGCGTCGATGGACCTATTTTGAGATGTTGACTCCAGGGGCCAAGGGGGGAAATGCCCCCCCGGGATGGGGGGTCGTTCCCCCCTCGCCTCACTCGAGCACCATGCCGCTCTCGATGCCTGCACGCCGCAGCTTGCGCAGGGCGCGCTGCACCACCTGCCGGCAGTATTCGCGACTGCACTGCAGCTGGCGCGCCACTTCGGCCAAAGTTCGCCATTCGTGAGAGCCATCCAGACCAAAGCGCAACATCACCACCGTTTTCTCCTTGGGCGTGAGGTTGGCGCTCTCCAGGAGCTTCCAAACCGAAGCGGTGCGCTCCGCCTGCTCCGCCCGATCCATGGGGGCGGGCTCGGGGCTGGGGAGCACATCCACCAGCTCGGAGGGATCGGCTTTCGAGCGCACCGCCCCCTGCAAACTCACGGTGACGCTGCGCAGCTCACAGGCCAGGAGTTCTTCCACCTCCCCCTTGGGCAACTCCAGCGCTCGGGCCAGATCCGTGGCGGTTGGCAGGTGGCCGTGGGACTGCAGATGGCGAGCTTTCGCAGCCCGCAGGCGGGTGAGCTTCTCATTGACGTTGACCGGGATGCGGATCGTGCGGCTCTGGGTGGAGAGGGCCCGATTCAACCCTTGGCGAATCCACCAGTAGGCGTAGGTGCTGAAGCGGTGACCTCGGGTGGGATCAAACTTTTCCACGGCGCGGGTGAGACCAATCGTGCCCTCCTGTATGAGATCCAGCAGATCCAGCCCCTTGCCCTGATAGCGCTTCGCGAGATTGACAACGAGCCGTAAATTTGCAGTAATCATCTGCTGCTTGGCCCGCTCGCCCATGCGGAGGGTGCGGCGCTCATTTTCGTCGTAATCGCAGGCGGGCCCCTGGCCGCCAGCAAAGGTGCAACGCTCCTGTAAACACACCATGGCTTGCACTTTGCGACCCAGGGTGAGCTCCTGTTCAGGCGTCAGAAGTTGATGGCGACCGATCTCACCGAGGAACGCACTCAGGGAACTAGCCATCGCAAAAAAACGCACTTGTTTGAACATAGGGAGTTGCACAAACATCTGGCAAAGTCACAGAAAGGCTTCAGGGTTTTGTTTCTTTTTCTTATGCAACTTTCTTTTTATTTCCTAAAGCTTCCCCCGCCAGCCCCCGTCCCCAGCCATTGCTGCTAGCTGAAATCCCCCGTCTCCAGATTCGGCCGCTATCCTCCAGCGGCTTGCTTCTCTGCCATGGCCGCGCTCGCCCTGCCCGCTCTCCCCTCCCAGGTGCTCACCAGCGCGGCTGTGGCCTACACGCACTACCTCAGCTTCATGGTGTGCTTTGCCGCCCTGGTGCTGGAACGGCGCCTGATCCGCCCGAACCCAGAACGGGGGGAGGCGGTGCTGATGGTGATTACTGATGTGGTGTATGGCATCGCCGCCCTGGGCCTGCTGGTGAGCGGCATCCTGCGGGTGGTGCACTTCGGGCAGGGCAGCAGCTTCTACACCGAAAATCCCTTGTTTTGGCTGAAGGTCGGGCTCTACCTGAGCGTTGGCGCCCTCTCCCTTTACCCCACCATCACCTACATCCTTTGGGCCATCCCCCTGCGCAAGGGGGAGCTGCCCCAGGTCAGTGAGGCCTTGGCCCAGAGACTGCGCTGGATCCTCAATGTGGAAATCGCCGGATTTGCCCTGATCCCCTTCCTGGCCACCTTGATGGCCCGCGGGGTGGGGTTGGGGAGTCTCTGAACACCAGATCAGCCCCGCGCTGGTGATGCGCCCGATGGGCCCGATGGGCTGCTGGATGGGCTTAGCGCTTCTGCTGACGGCTCTTCCCGTCCAGAGCGCCGAACCCTGCACCCGGCTCCGTCAGGGCGAACTCCTGGCCCTCAATCCCTTGCTGCGACCTGCTGGAGAAACCCCTGCAGATCCTCCTGACGATTACCGGCATCGTCTCCAGACGACGGCCATGGGTTGGCCCGTTCAATCCCTTTGGTGCGTGTGGGTCGAACCCGCGGAGACGGACAGCCCAGCGTCAGCTACAAGCCAGCGCTGGCTGGTGGCCATCGCCCGAGCCCTGCAGGAGTGGCAGCAGGTGCTCCCGATTCGGGAGGTGCAAGACCCCCAGCGCGCCCAGGTGAGGGTGTGGCGTCGCCGTCCGCCCCTCAGGCAGGATTCCATGGGCCGGGCGCGGGCCAGCCATGGGCGGGCCATCCTCAGCCTGAGGGCACTCGGGACAGGGCCCGACCAAACCGCGGAGCCCCAGGTGGAGGTGCTGATCAGCCCAGGCCAGAGGCTAGAAGCCATCCAGGCCACAGCCCTGCATGAACTGGGTCATGCCTTTGGGCTCTGGGGCCATAGCGAGGATCCAGGAGATGCCATGGCGATCTCCCCTGGATCCCGACCCATCCTGCAGCTGAGTGAACGCGATCGGGCCACGGTGCGGTGGCTCTACCGACACGCCAAACCCATGGGCTCAGGCCCCTGAGGGCTGGGGATGGTGGTGGTGGTAGGGCACAAAACCCGGGCCATACACCAAGGCCAGCTGATCGGGTCGCAGGGCATGGTCTGGAGTGCCACTGCAACGGAGCCGGCGGTTGAGACAAAGGACCCGATCACAGGTGCGCCGCACCATCTCCAGATCGTGCGACACCTGCAGAATCGACCAGCCTTCCCGGCGGCGCAGTTGATCGATGAGAGCGTGAAAGGCCTCACTGGCCTGGGCGTCCAGGCCGGTTTGGGCCTCATCCAGCAGCAGGAGACGGCGGGGACGCACCACGCAGAAGGCCAGCAGCACCCGTTTGAGCTGGCCGCCGGAGAGTTCGCTGAGCAGGCGGGAGGCCAGGGCCTGGGAGCCTGTTTTGGCCAGGGCCTGCTCGGCAGCCAAATGCCTGGCCTGGCGGCTCCGCCAGGGGAGGCGAAGGCCCGGGGGATCCCAGCCCAGCTCCACAAACTCCTGGACGCTGAGTGGAATGGCGTCTTTGAGATGAAGACTTTGCGGCAGGTAGGCGATCTGTTGGCGGATGGCCGTAGGCAGTTGCCCCTGGGGCCCAAGGCGATGGCCGAGCACCCGCACTTCCCCGCCACTGCGAGGCAACACCCCCAGCAAGGCCTGCACCAAGGTGCTCTTGCCCGCCCCATTGGGCCCCACCAGAGCTGTGTCTGATTCCGGCGCCAGGGCAAAGCTCACGTCCTCCACCACGGGAACCCCGCGGCGAGAGACGGTGAGATGGCTGACTTCGAGAATCATTTCCACCATGGTGATCAGCCTAATCACCCAACCCAGGCCCGTTGCTCCATACGCTTGGCCCCATTCGCTGCAAGAAACGCCATGACATGTGTGGCCGTGACGGGGGCTTCAGGGAAAACGGGCTGGCGGGTGGTGCAGGAGGCCCTGGCCCGGGGGTATCAGGTGCGGGCCATCCTCCGGCCCGATTCGGAGGCCCCCGAAGGCCTTGCCGGAGCGGAGATCCTCCGTCTTCAGCTCGGGGATCACGACGCCCTCCGCCAGGCGCTGCAGGGGTGTGAGGCCCTGGTGGTCGCCACCGGCGCCAGGCCCTCGCTGGATCCGCTGGGACCGTTGAAAATCGATGCCCTCGCCCTGCGCTCCCAGATTGCCGCCTGCAAGGAAGCGGGGGTGGGTCGGGTGGTGCTGGTGAGCTCCCTGTGCAGCGGGCGCTGGTTCCATCCCCTGAATCTATTTTGGCTGGTGTTGGTGTGGAAAGGGGTGGGGGAACGGGCGTTGCAGGAGAGCGGCCTGCGCTGGACCGTGGTGCGACCCGGGGGGCTCAAGGAAACGGAGGACGACCTGGACAAGGAGGGGGTGGTCTTTAGCGGGCCTGACCAGCAGGAGAGCCAGAGCATCCCCAGGCGCCTTGTGGCCAGGGTCTGCGTCGAGGCCCTCGAAACGCCTGCCTCCGAGGGGCGCATTCTGGAAATCACGTCCCGTCACGGGGGCCCCCAGGACGGGACGTGATTTCCAGAA
>JBIIJA010000193.1:0-4930 GCA_044234195.1 Cyanobium sp.
GGTTGCCTGGCGCCACGGCCAGTCACCTGCAGCTCGACTGGCCCGATCCCGGCCCGCTCTTTGTCTCCCTGAGCCAGGAGGGAGATGGACGGGCGCCGCTCGGGGAGGCCACAGTGATCGCCAGCGAGTTTACCCCTGCCCGGCCCTGGTTTGCCCTGCAGGAGGGCGCCTATCAGGCGCGCAAGGGGGCCGCCATGGCTGGCATCCAGGCTGGCCTGGAGAGGCTTCTGGGCTTGGAGGCGGCCCACTGGCGCCATGCCGAACTGGCCACCCCGCGGGGATGGCAGGGGTGGACTGGCCGGCCCTGGGGCTATGTGGGCGGGCTGGGCCAGCATCCAAGCCGTTTCGGGCCCTTCGGTCTGGCCAGTCGCACCCCTCTGCCAGGCCTTTGGCTCTGCGGGGATTCCATCCATCCAGGGGAGGGCACGGCCGGAGTGAGCACCTCAGCGGCGATGGTTTGCCGCCAGCTGCTGCAACACCGGCGCCGTCTGGGGTGAGCGAAAGCCACGGTGGCGCCGGCGCCGATGGAGCTCTTCAGGCATGCTGGCCTCCAATGTCCGAGTCTTCGCCCCATGGCGCCGTTGCCTCCCCCCGAACCCTCGCGCCATCTGGACACCCTGGCTTCCTTGGATGCCCGCAAGATTCGCTTTGAGCTCAACCGCTACGCCCTGCCCAATGGTTTGGAGGCCACGTTTGGCCTGATCCGCCACCCTGGGGCGTCGTTGGCGGTGCCCGTGCTGGACGACGGGCGGGTGGTGATCCTGCGCCAATACCGCTTCGCCGTGGCCTGCCGGTTGCTGGAGTTTCCAGCTGGCACCCTGGATGCGGGGGAGGATCCCCTGACCACGATGGAGCGGGAATTGCAGGAGGAAACCGGCTATGCCGCCAGTCGCTGGGATGGGTTGGGGGCGATGCTTCCCTGCCCTGGCTACTCCGATGAGGTGATCCATCTTTTTCTGGCGCGCGACCTCACCCCCCTGGAGCAGCCTCCTGCGGGGGATGAGGACGAAGACCTGGAGGTGTTGTTGATGGAGCCGGCCCAGCTGGATGCGGCCATCGCCAGCGGCGATGAAGCCCTCGATGGCAAGAGCGTGACCGCCTGGTATCGCGCCCGTCAACTGCTGATGGCCTGAGGGGGGCGTGCCATGTCGCCTGCCCTGAGAGCAACCCATGAGCACCTGGCCGTCGAGGCGGAACTCCAGGCCGGCCCCTGCCGCTTCGTGCGGGAGCGCTTGCGCCTGCCGATCGGCATCGAAGCCAGCTTCGGATGGCTGCGCCATCCCCCCAGTGTGTTGGTGGTGCCGCGCTTTGCTGATGGTCGGCTGCTCGGGCTGCGGCGCTACCGCCCGGCTTTGGGGCGGTGGGTGCTGGAGTTTCCCAGCGGTGCCCTGAAGCCCGGGGAATCCCCCACAGCGGGAGGGGCTCGCCTCGTGCGGCGGCTCACGGGCCATGGCACAAGGGGCTGGCAGGCCCTGGGGGTGCTGCGGCCCAATCCGGGCTATTCCGATGAGTGCATGAGCCTCGCTTTGGTGGACGCTGAGGGTGTGGAGGCGGCGGATGGGTGGCAGGCTGGCTGCCGCCTGGAGGAGGAGCCGGATGGGGGGCTGCTCGAACTGTGGCTTTGCACGCCCCAGGCCCTGGACATGGCGTTGACGTCCATGGAGGAGCTCGTCGATGGCCGTTGCGTCAGCGCCTGGTGGCTGGCCAGGCCCCACTGGAGCCCCTGATGGCGCCCCCTTCCCGCTGGCTCTTCTGGCACCGGCGCGATCTGCGCCTGGCTGACAACCTCGGCCTGGCCGCCGCCGCCACCGCCACCCCTGCCCTGACGGGGGTGTTTGTGCTGGATCCCGCCATCCTCTCCGCTGGGGGGGTGGCGCCGGCGCGGCTGTGGTTTCTCAGTGAGAGCCTCAAGGAATTGGCCCAGCGCTGGCGTCAGGCGGGGAGCCGGCTGGTGCTGCTGGAGGGGGATCCGTCCCAAGTGCTGCCCCAGCTCGCGGCGGCTATCGGCGCGGAGGTGGTGGCCTGGAATCGGGATGTGGAGCCCTATGGAAGGGAGCGGGATCGGCGGGTCGCCGCCGCCCTCCAGGCCCAGGGCTGCAAGGTGCTGGTGGACTGGGATCAGCTGCTGGTGGCTCCAGAGGCCCTGCGCACGGGCAGCGGTGATCCCTACCGGGTCTACGGACCCTTCCTGCGCAACTGGCGCGGCCAGGTGGCGGGGCGGGCGGCTTTGGGCTCCGCGGCCTCCGGCGGCCTGGAGCCCGTGGCGCCCCCTACCGGCCTGATGGATCTCCCTCCGGATCCGGCTGGGGCCGCTGGACCTGAGGCGAGGCGAACCCTTTGGCAGAGCCTGCCTGTGCGCCAGGCTGTGCCTGAGGCAGAAGAGCTGGGGGCCCCCTTTGCTGGTGCGGCGCTCTGCCCCTGCCGGCCTGGGGAGGCCGCTGCCCAGGCCCAGTTGGAAGCCTTCTGCAGTGGTGGGGCGGGGAGGCTTGGTGGCGCTGGCAGCGGGGGTGGACCCCTGCTGGCCTACGGGGAAGGCCGCAACCTGCCCGGCCAGGAGGGCACCTCCGCCCTTAGCGCCGCACTGAAATTTGGCACCCTCAGTCCCCGCCAAGCCTGGGCGGCCGCCCAGGAAGCCCGCCAGCTGGCCCGCAGCGCAGAGGCCCTGGAGTCGATTGCGGTGTGGGAACAGGAGCTCGCCTGGCGGGAGTTTTATCAGCAGGCCCTGTTTCATTTCCCCGAGCTGGCCGAGGGGCCCTATCGGCCGCAATGGCGCCTGTTCCCCTGGCAAAACGATCCCACCTGGCTTGCGGCCTGGCGGGAGGGGCTCACGGGAGTGCCGATCGTGGATGCGGCCATGCGCCAGCTCAATGGCAGTGGCTGGATGCACAACCGCTGCCGCATGATCGTGGCCTCCTTCTTGGTGAAGGATCTGATCTGCAACTGGCGCTTGGGGGAGGCGGCCTTCATGGCTCACCTGGTGGATGGGGATCTGGCCGCCAACAACGGAGGCTGGCAATGGAGCGCCAGCAGTGGCATGGATCCCAAGCCGTTGCGCATCTTCAACCCCGCCAGCCAGGCGGCCAAATTCGATCCAGAGGCCGCCTACATTCGCCACTGGCTCCCGGAGCTGGCCCATGTGGCCACGGCGGATCTGATCAGTGGGGAGATCGCTCCGCTGGAGCGGCGGGGCTACCCTGCGCCGCTGGTGGAACACAAACGCCAACAGGCCCTGTTCAAGGGGCTCTATGCCTCCTTGCCTAGGGGATGAAACCAGGGATGACGTCAAGCCAAGCCTCCTTTTACAGGCCCGAGATCGACGGACTTCGAGCCGTGGCGGTGTTGGCGGTGCTGGCTAATCACATCCAGAACCGGTTGTTTCCAGGTGGGTTTCTCGGAGTCGATGTTTTTTTTGTGATCTCGGGATATGTCATCACTTCCTCGCTTCTTCATCGGGAGCAGACATCATTTTCCTCGTTCATCCTTTCCTTTTATGGCCGACGCTTTAAGCGGTTGCTCCCAGCTCTGTTGGTTTGTATCTTTATAAGCAGCCTGCTCTATTGCCTCGTTGTGCAGGTGCCGGGTCCGTCGCTTTGGACCGGTCTGGCGGCGGTGTTTGGCTTTTCGAATATCCAACTCTATTCCAGCCAAGCCGATTATTTTGCTTCAGCCGCGGAGCTGAATCTCTTCCTGCACACTTGGTCCCTTGGTGTAGAGGAGCAGTTCTATCTGCTCTATCCGTTAATTTTTTGGTTCGCCACCAAGCGTCAACGGCTGTTCAAGCGACTGCTCATCTTCGCGGCGGCAGTGGGGAGCGTGGTCATGGCTGCGGCGTTGATCCGTTCAGGCCTCACCTTTGTGCCGGGGTTTATGCGGGCCCAGGGGAAGGGACCCTACGGGGTGCTGCTTATGGCTCTGGTGGTCCTGGGGTTCACGGCCAATCAGCCTGCTCTCCTCCAGCGACGTCACCGGGGTCTCTTCCTCTTGCTGGGAGTTTTGAGTGGCATTTCCCTGTTGTTTTTTGGGTTGCTGAGCAAAGCCAACCCGTCAGCAGCTTTTTATCTGATGACAAACCGCTTTTGGGAGATGGGAGCAGGCTGCCTCTTGGCGCTATGGGCAGACCCTGGCCTGAGTTCAGAGCGGATTAGGGGCACAAGTCAAAGGCTTCGAGCGGGATCGGCTGTTCTGTTAGCCATGATCTGTGGCAGTTTTTTCCTGCCATCACTTTGGAAGTCAATGACAACTCCTCTGGTTGTTGTATTGACGCTTTTATTGATCTTGGCCATGGATTTTGATCCGGAATCTCGTGGTTTGGCGAAGCGCCTATTGAGCATGCCGCTGATGACTTCGATTGGATTAATCTCCTATTCATTGTATTTGTGGCATTGGCCTGTGTTGGTGATGGCCCGTTGGACGATCGGGGTTCACGCCTGGTCTCTGCCCTTCTTGATTGGCTTGATTGCTGTGGCTTCTTTGGCCTCCTACCGTTTTGTAGAAGGTCCGTTGCGCCGGGCCCGTTGGGCTCCAACGAATCGGGCAACGATTGGCTATGGCCTTGCTGTGGAGACTGCGATGGCAGGGGTGCTGTTTACTCTGTTGAGTCAGCCCGGAAATAACTTGTACACTGGCAAGGCAAGTACTCCTTTTGATCTCGCGAGCCTGGCAGTGTCAGGTACTGAAATCACGGTAGAAAATTGCGGTTTTTTTGATGGAAAAACGGTTGAGAAGTGTCTGCTGGAGGCAAAATATGGAAAACCTTATTTGTTTTTGTTTGGCGATAGTCATGCTGGTCATCTCTATCCCCTGATGGGCGAGGTGGTTGCGCGCACGGGGGTGGGTCTGGTGACTTTTAACACCGCTGGCAATGCTCACCAACCTTTCCCGGTGATCTCTTTTCGTCGCTCTGATGGAAGCAGTAATGATTATTTGAATC
>JBIIJA010000004.1:0-17242 GCA_044234195.1 Cyanobium sp.
GACGAAAGTCCCAGGGGCGGGGGATGCCGCCTTCCACCTGCCACACCCCGTAGCGATGGCGGCTGGTCAGCAACTCGGCGCCCAGATACTCCTTGGCAGCACAGCCGCTGAGGTGGCGCCGGTAGGCGAACGCCTGACCGTCCTCGACCATGACCAGGCCGATGTTGATGTCGCTGATCACCTCCGCCACCGTGCGGCCGTAGCGATCGGTGGTATGGGGGTGGATCGTGACCTCACGGCCCCGCGGCAGGCGCTGCATCAGGTCAGCCCTGGACCGCTGACCCCAAGGTCTCTGCGCCATCTCGGGTGCGTCGATGCAGGCCAGGCGGATGGTGATCGCCCGCCCGCCGGCCTGCACCCGCAGGGTGTCGCCGTCCCCCACCGAGAGCACCGTGGCCCGGTAGCCGGCGGGTGGAGCAGCGACGGCAGGATGGCCCACTGTGGGCGACGCAAAGGCCGCCATCACCAAGGCGAACAGGGCCAGTGAGCGCTGAGGCAGAGGCATCAGGGGGGCACGACCGGCAACGGCTCAGCCTGGCACCAGCGTGCAGGGATGGGCCATCGTCTCTCAACCCTCTGCAGCTGAACCGGCTTGTGGTCCCAGCTCATCAGGGTCATCAGGGAAGGACACCAAGGGCCAGCCGTTGCAGCAAGCTGGAGAGACGAAAGAGCAGCCATGCCGCAAACGTCCATGGAACGCCCTAAGGGCTGGCTGGCCACAAGCCACAGCAACTCCCAGGCTCAAGATCCCGAGATGCAGCCGTTGGAGCCCAAGGGATTCGGCGGTGGAGGGGCGGGCAAGGGGAGCAAGCGCAAAGGCGCGAGCAAACGCAGCCCAGCCCTGAGCAAGGCCGATTGGGGCCCCCTGGGCAAGCATCCCGATCTCGAGGCGATCCTCGCTCGGCAGCGGCTCGGCCTCCCCCTCTCTGGTCGGCTGAGTGCCTCCCAGGTGAACCAGGCGTGGAAGCGCTGCGCTGGAGAGCACCATCCCGACCGCGGCGGCGCTCACGACACCATGCAGCAGGTGAATGGGGCCAGGGATCGGCTGCTCGGCCGCGACCTCAGCTGAGGTGGTGAAGCTCACCGGTGGCACCCCTGGCCCCATGGGCGGGGGAAGGTGGTGCACGCTCCCCCCTGGGCAGGTGGAGATCAGGCCGACCATTGGCTGCCTCATAGTAAATTTGTCGCCACGTTCAGGCTGCTCGACCCAGACCGTGCCAAGCCGCATGGAGCCCGAATTGGCAAGCATCAACGCCAGGGGACAGGTGACGATCCCCAAAGGCATCCGCGATGCACTCCAGTGGCGCCAGGGCGATCAGCTCAGCTGGGATCTCGACGATGGCGGGGTCTGGGTGCGGCTGGTGACGCCCATGGATCACACCTACTTGAGGGGTGTGGAGGCCGGCCTGCTGGAATGGGCCTCGCCAGAGGATGAGCAGGCCTTTGCCAATCTCTGACCCCGCCACTATCGCAAGCAGCCCGCTGCTGGAGCCCTTTGTCGTGGTGCGTGTGCCGTTCCCGTTGACAGACCGGGTCTCGGCTCAGCACCGGCCGGCTCTGGTGATCTCCGATCCGCTGTTCCAGAAGAGCTCGGCCCATGTGCTGCTGGCGATGATTACCACCGTTCAGCACTCCAGCTGGCCGCTGGATTGGCCGATTCAGGATCTCACCCCCACCGGGCTGAGCGAGGCCTGCTGCGTGCGCCTGAAGTTGTTCAGCCTGGATGAACGCCTGATTCACGGCCAACTGGGCCACCTGGCCGTGATCGATCGCGATGGCGTGCAAGCCAACTTGCGCCAAGTGATCCCGGACCGTTGGATCCACCCATGAGCGTTCCGCACCAGGCCAGACCCCTGGGCCGCCAGCAACACCGGCCTGGAGGCATCATGAAGCCCCCTTCGGAGGCTCCATCGATGGAAGACACCCCCCCTGAGCATCTGTCAGGAGCGCGCTGACGATCCGGCCCCTGCTCCAACACTCTCAACGGATCTCTGGCGTTCCAGGCGTGTCTCTTCTGCCTTGTTGAAGCAGCCCTGGCGCCATCTATTGCATTGCTGAGGTGCCCCGGACCCAACGGAAACGTCCCCATCGACACCTGGCCCCAGGTGGCAGCGCCAGCCGCTCCGACCACGACCCCCACGACAACACACTTCAGCCCAGCGGCCACCCGATGTCCTCTCAGGCAGCTGGGCTCCAGGCCAGCCGCTCCTCAGCTCTGCTGCCGCACCCGCTTGACGGCCAACCCCGCCTCCACGGCGGTGACCGCAGCCAACACCAAGAGCCCAATCAGGCCAATCAACTGGTTCTGCATCTCCATGGCGGGATCCGCCTCCCGACCAAAAACCGCCCCCGCCACAAACCAGGCGGAAGCGAGGGCCGCGGTGATCCAATACGCCTTCCAGCGGCGTTGATAGAGATAGCCGGTGCCCAGACCCGGAAGGACGTTGAGCAACACGGCCACCCACCCCGAAGACGCGGCAAGGATCTGATCGCGGGTGAGGGCCATGGCATTGAAGGCAAGGAAGCCCACTCTGGCGAGACTTTGATCTGCCCGGCGGAGGTGCCCTGCCGGCGGGCGAAAGGGGAAGGACCCTGACCCCTCGCCCTTGACGCGATCCTTCCCTGCCCATAGCGTCTGCGCTTTGCTTGGGTGAATCTCAAGGGTGCTGTCTCAGCAATTGGCGTTGTTGCCATGGTGGTGCAGGCGGTTTCATGGGCCGCCCACGCTGCGGAACCCGAGGACGTGGTGGAGTGGGCTGAATCCCCAAGCGGCGAGCTGGCCCAATTCGACATCCCCGCCAATCCCGAGGCGCCTGCACCACCAGTGGATCCCCTGCTCTTCAGGGAGGGTCCCTGGACCATCAAGGTGGGTGTTTTCGCCGGTTCGCAGCTGGTGCTCGAAGACAATGCCTACTGGGGGCTGTCCGAGGTGTTCGCTCCAGAGTCGCCCTACAACAAGGATCGGGTTTGGAATGAGGCCTGGCTGATCCCGAGCGTGCGTGTTGACGTCCAGGTCTCGAGATCCATCGGTCTCTATGCCGGCCTAGCCCCTGCCGCCACGGGCAACCTTGGTCGCGACCTGTTCGATCAGGGCGATCAGGGGCAGGTGTCTCTGGAACATGCCTTCGGCGGAGTGCGCATCGGAAGCGAAACGTTGCCCATCTCCCTTGACCTCTCGGGTGGGCAGCAGCCCTACCGCGTTGGATCCGGTTTCCTTCTCCATCTGGGCGCTCAGAACGGCAACCAGCGCGGCGCAGCTCTGGTTGCGCCACGCATATCCTGGAAAACCACTGGTCTGGCCAAAGTCACCGCCGGCCGCTTTGCCGCCGATGCCTTTCTCCTGAGCTACAACGAGATCACTTCCGAGGATCCACAAACATCGCTGTGGGGGAGCAAGCTGGAGTATCAGCTCGGCAATGCTCCAAGTGCTGACCACGTCGGGATCGCCTACATCCAGGCCTACGACTCCACCATGCCCTACATCAAGGCACCGCTGACGATCGTCGACAATGGGCGCGAGGGCACGCAGACGATCAACCCCTACCTGCGTGTGCACCCACTTCGCCGGATGGCTCCTGGCCTCTACCTGGCACTGGAGGGTGCCTACCAGTGGAATCACCGCATTGATCTCTCCGCCTATGCGCTCAGCGCTGAGATCGGCTACCAATGGGGAAAGGCGCCCCTGCGACCGAAGATCAGCTATGCGTTCCGGGAGTACAGCGGCGACAATCCAAACACATCAGCGCTCGAACGCTTCGACCCACTCTTTTACGACGGTGGGGTCTACGCCTTTTCCTCTGGATCCAATGCCGCCCTCACCTTTTACAACACCAACGTCCTGAGCCACCGTGTGTCGCTCAACCTCAGCCTCTCCCCAAAGGATCTGTTGACCCTGTCCTATTGGCGCGTGGGAGCCGCCCAATTGAACAGTCCACTCCAGTTCGGCCAGGCCGGAAGGATTGTGATCAGCGGCGGGCGCCCGGTGCTGGTTTCAGGAGTACCCAACCCACACCTCTCCGATGATCTCTACCTCGAATACGTGCGCATGCTCTCTGGCAATGCTTTTCTCACATTTGGCCTTGGCGTGTCCTTCCCTGGCATAGGTCTGGAGAAGGCTGCCAACACGTCGCTCGATACGTGGGCCGGTGGCCTTGTCAATCTCACCCTCAAGTTCTGATCACCCGCGGATCTTTGGGTGGCTCGCTCCAGACGTTCGGGTCACTCATTTCAGGCGCCGGTGATCGCGAATGTCGACTTCACGGCCCAGAAGATCATCTGGATAGCCAGAGCCAGCTGAAGCACACCGAAGATCGCCCCGAGCACCTGGAGGGTGCTAGGCCCGATCGCCACCATGATCCTGCGGGACCCGGATGGCAGCAAACAGGACAGCCCGGAGGGCAAGACGGTTTCTGGCCTGGACGCTCAGGGAACGGGTCATCCCTGCAAACACAGGCACGACCCGCAAAGGACCGGTCATCATGAACAACAAAAGTGGGCACCAAGACAAAGGATGACAAAACACCAGACTTACAGATAGTGGGGAGCTGAATTGCAATTAAACTCCATTGGAATGCTGGGGTTCAGAGCCAGTGCGAACAACATCACCGATCAGTTTCGCTAGCATGAAAAAGCTTCACAACGCCACAGCTCTCAACAAAACACTGGCTTCATATTTGGCATGGATGGCGATAGCCTCAACGGTCAGTCCTGCCGATGCGCAACAGCGTCCTGAACGAAACCCCTTCTTGTCTGCGGAGATCTACGGGGTCACCCATATCAATCCAGCCAAGCAAAACAGCATCCCCTATCGGATGCCACTCAAGACACAGCGCATCGATCTGGAATCCCTGGTCCCCATCTGGGGCGGCCCGGTCAACAATGCCACCTATGCTTCGGCCACTCCCGGCTATTTCTGGTCGGTTTCCACGGATCGCGTCGCCTTGATCGATGCACGTGGCAAGCAATGGACGAAGGTGGCCGACATCAATCTCCCCGGCACAAAACGTCGATCGATCGACGATTTGAAGCGCATCGTTGCCTATTCCTACCGCGACATGAAAGGTGCCGAGAAGCACTTGAAAAGCATTCTCGGAGATGCACCGGGGAGCGTTTTGCCCGCCGGAGTGTATGCGATGGTTTCCAACCAAGATCTTGTCTATGCCAACGCCGGAACGGTCGTTTCGGCCATCGGACGGGTCGACCCGAACGACCTCTCTAAGGGCCTGGAAGTCAAAGCTCAGTTCGATGCAGCGACCCTCATTCCCCCAACGAGCGTGTTCGGCGAGAAGCCGAGGGTGGGTCTGGTTGGCATGAACATGACCTACGACGGCCATGTGGTTCTCGGTGCACTGAATGGCGTTGCCGTGATGGATCTGGCCCTCAAGAAAGGGCAGTTTTATGGGTTTGCTGATGCCAATCAGATGGCCACCAATTCCTTGGCGGTCGACAAAAATGGGGGCATCTATGTGGCCACTGGCTCGAAAAAGCCGCGTCTGCCGGGAGTGATGCACAAACTTGTTTGGACCGGCAGCAAGCTATCGGACGACCCCAAAGATGGCGCCTGGAAGGCGCCTTATGAAGGAGGGGATTGGCCACCAGCGATCAAGGCCGGTACGGGCACCGGATCCACGCCCACTCTCATGGGGTTTGGAGACGATGAGGACAAGCTGGTGCTCATCACGGACGGGGCAAACCGGATGAAGCTTGTCGCCTTCTGGCGTGATGCCATCCCCACCAATGCCCGAAAAGTGGATGGCGCCCTATCGCCCCGCACTGCCGACCAGATGCCCGTCACCGCCGGCCTATCCAAACAGCGTCCCTGGCTGCAATCGGAGCAAACCATCATCGTGTCCGGCTATGGAGCCTTTGTTGTCAACAACTTGATTGAAGAGGGCCATCCCGACCGCATCATTGATGTCATGACGGTCGGCCCGGTGCATCGCCCGCCCAGTGGTGTGGAGAAGATCGTTTGGAATGAAAAAGACAACCGCTTCTCTTCTGCATGGATGCGCGGCGATGTGGTGTCGGTGAGCATGGTGCCGCTGGCCAGTTCAGGAGCCAGCGCGGTTTTCGTGAACGGATACAGCGCGAAAGATGGCTGGGAAGTCACGGGTCTGGACTGGAACACCGGCGCCACGGTCTCCCGCACGATCTTCGGCCACACCAACAAGGGCAATGGCGCCTACGCCATCCTGCAATTTCTAGACGATGGGGATCTGCTCTTCAATTCCGTGATCGGACCCTACCGCATTCGCCTGGAGTAGGGCGTTTGGGGCTGGCTGTGGGGGCAATGGCCTGGGCCTGGCCCCCCTGCCGCAGATCGCATCCTCCCTGTCCCATCACACTGGAGCAACAACGCTCGGCCCCCCTGTCATGGCTGCATCCGGTGCAATGGCCAAGGATCCGATCTGCGGCATGGTGGTGCCCAGGGCCACAGCGCTCTCCGCCCGTCGGGGCGGCCGCACCTATTTCTTCTGCAGCCAGGGCTGCCGGCAAACTTTCCTGGCACCGGAGCAGGAGCTGCGCCGCATGCGCCGCCGCGTGGGCATCGCCCTCACCGGTGTGCTGGCCCTGGCTCTTCTGCGGGCCGCTGCGTTCCTCGCCCTGGCCGCTGGCGTCAGCCTGCTGAGCTGGGCTCCCCTTCCCCAATTGCCCTGGTTCACCTGGGGTCTGTGGATGTTCCTGCTGGCCACGCCGGTGCAGCTGATCGGGGGATGGGGCTTCTACACCGGAGCCTGGGCCGCCCTGCGGCGCCGGTCGCTCAACATGGACGTGCTGATCGCGCTGGGCACCTCGGTGGCCTACCTCTACAGCGTGCTCGTCGTGTTTGCGCCCCAGCTCCTTCCGGTGGGAATCGACGAGCGCGGCGTCTATTTCGAGGTATCGGCTGTGGTGATTGCCTTCGTGTTGATGGGCAAAACCATGGAGGAGATCATCAAGCAGCGCTCCTCAGCGGCGGTGCGGCGGCTGCTGGATCTGCAGCCCGCCACGGCCACCGTCATCCGCCAGGGCCAGGAGATCAGCGTGCCCGCCGAGACGGTGGCCTGCGGCGATGTGGTGCTGGTGCGGCCAGGCGAAACCGTGCCCGCCGATGGGATCGTGCTGGAGGGAGAGTCGTCGGTGGATGAGGCGCTGATCACGGGCGAATCCCTGCCGGTGAGCAAGCAACAGGGATCCGAGCTGATTGGCGGCAGCCTCAACGGCCGTGGACTGCTGCGCATCACGGCCACCCGGGTGGGAGCCGACACGGCCCTCGCCCAGATCATCCGCATCGTGGAGGAGGCCCAGGCCAGCTCGGCCCCGGTGCAGCGCTTGGCGGATCGGGTCACCGCCTGGTTTGTGCCGACGGTGGTGGCGGCGGCCTTTCTGGCGTTGGCCCTGTGGACCCTGGCGGGCCAGTTCAGCCATGGCCTGCTGGCCTTCATCGCCGTGCTGGTGATCTCTTGCCCGTGCGCCCTGGGCATCGCCACCCCGGCGGCGCTGATGGTGGGGGTGGGCAAGGGGGCCGAGCTGGGGATCCTGATCCGCAGCGGCGAGGTGCTGGAACGGGTGGAGCGGCTCACCACCGTGGTGTTCGACAAGACCGGCACCCTCACCCTGGGCAAGCCAGCCCTCACGCGGGTGATCCCCCTCGCCGAACCGTCCAGCGAGCGGGTGCTGCAGCTGGCGGCCTCCCTGGAGCACGGCTCGGAGCACCCCCTGGCCTCCGCCCTCCTGGAAGCCGCCGCGGCGCAAGGGTTGGAGTTGGTGCCTGCCGCCGCGTTCCAGGCCCAGGTGGGGGAGGGGGTGCAGGCCCAGGTGGGGGGCCGGACGCTGTGGCTAGGCAACCGGGCATTGGCGGCACGGTGGCTGCACCAGCTGCCGCAGCCGGTGCAAGAGGCCCTAGAGCAGCTGGAAACCGGCGGCAACACGGTCGTGCTGCTTGGCGAAAGGGAAGCCGTGCTGGGCCTGCTGGCGGTGGCCGACACCGTGCGGCCGGAGGCCCGGCAGGCGGTGGACCTGTTGCGGCGGCGGGGGATTGGGGTGGTGATGCTCAGCGGCGACAACTGCATCACGGCGAAGGCCATCGGGGCCCAGGTGGGGATCGAAGAGGTGATCGCAGACGTTCGTCCCGCCGAGAAGGCCACCGCGATTCGCGCCCTGCAGCAGGCGGGTCAGGTGGTGGCGATGGTGGGCGATGGCGTCAATGACGCCCCAGCCCTGGCCACGGCCGACATCGGCATCGCCATTGGCTCCGGCGCCAATGTGGCCAAGGAAGCCGGCGATCTGCTGCTGCTCGGGAATGATTTGCGCGACGTGGTAACCGCCATCGGTCTCTCCCGCGCCACGATGCGAAAGATCCGCCAAAACCTCTTCTGGGCCTTCATCTACAACAGCCTTGGAGTGCCCATCGCGGCCATGGGCTGGCTCAATCCGATGATCGCCGGCGCCGCCATGGCTCTCAGCTCCCTCTCAGTGATCCTCAACTCATCCCTGCTGCGGGGCTACCGGCGAGCCTCTCGCTGAGCTCCTGCGGATTAAACCACCTGCAGGTTTGTCAGCGCTCCTGTGTAGCCGGTGATCTCAATGATGGCGTCGTTAGCGGCCTGGTAACCGGCCAGGCCATCATTGATCCCCAAGAACGTGCGCAGGGAGGAGCCGCTACCAACGGTGAAGGTGGCAGCGCCATTGGCCACGAAGCGGGTGTTATTCAGGCGGTTGCCGATGGCGTTTGCAGAGAGCGAAGAGGCGCTGCCCGCGTTCGTGGGGGTGATGGCCGTGCTGCGCAACGGACTGTCGAATCTGTCCTCAGTGGTGTTAAGGGAGATCACTTTATCCAGAGGGGTGGAGGAGACAAACAAGGCGTTCTTCAGGGCGGTGAGTTGGAAGCGATCAGGACCGCTCAGGCCAGTGAGGGTGTCCTGGGAAGCGGTGAAGAGCTGCGTGGGGTTGCTGTCGTCGTTGCTGATGGTTCCTGTGATCGCCGTGCTAGTGGCCACCGTGTAGCCGCTACCAGCCGCCAGGGTCAGCACCACCGTCTCATTGCTCTCAACGGCCGTATCGTCGGTGGGATCCACCGCCACCTGGGCTGTAGAGGCTCCACCAGCGATCGTCACCGTTTGGGTGCCGCTCCCGGAGCTGATGCCGGTGTAATCCACCCCCACGGTGGCAGAGCCGGCCACCGTGTAGCTCACAGTCAGGGGATCGGCGGTCGCCACCGACCGACTGAAGGTGAACGTCAGATTGGTGCTGCCGCCCTCCGTCACCGTGGATGGCGATACCGCCAGGCTGACGCTTGGCAAATCGTCGTTGCTGATCATCCCCACCACCGCGATGCTGGTGCCTACCGCATAATCGCTGCCGCTCAGCAGGGTGAGGGCCACAGTTTCGTTCGCCTCCACCGTGGTGTCCCCAATGGGCGTCACGGACACGCTGGTGGTGGCAGCTCCGGCGGCAAAGCTCACGGATTTGGTGGTGCCAGCGCTGGCGATGCCGCTGTAGTCGCTGCCCAGGGTGGCTGTGCAGCCTAGGGTCACGTTAACCGTGAGGGCGCTGCTTGTGTCCCCTGTGCGGCTGAAGGTGTAGAGGAGGTTGGCTGTGCCGTCTTCGGCAACACTGAAATTCGGACCCAGCGCCAGGGAGATCTGGGGCAAGACTCCGGCACCCGTGATCGTGCCACTGATCAAATAGCTACCAATGCTGCCGTAATCGGAGTAGCCGGTGGGGGGATTGACTGTGGGAGTGCCAAAGCCGACGCCATCCAGCTTGAGGTAGTAGGTGTCGGCCAGAAGATTGCTCAGATTCAGGTTCGCCGCCAGACCGCTGGGATTGGCGCTGGCAATCAGCACATTGGCGCTGTTGTAGAGCTCCACGGCCAAATCGAGATTCGCGCCGTTATCCGCCCAGGTGGTGCCAGTGTTGGCATCGCTGATCCGGGCGTAGTAGGGATTCACGGCGCCACCCCAAACCCCATCGGTGTCAAGGAAGGCGCGATACCAGTAGGGATCGAACGTCAGGTTGATCGAGCCCGTGTTCGCCAGGGTGAAGGAATACCAGTCAAGATCGCTGGCGGTTTCAATGGTGCCGTACTGGCTGATGCTGCCGGCCTGGATGGAGAGAGCGTTGGCCGTGGCCTGGTTGTTGCCTTCCTGATCGCTGACATAGCCGAAGCCATTGATTCCGGTGATGATCGACAGGTCATCCGGGCCTCGGTTGTAGTTGGCGTTGCTGCCGCCGTTATTGCTGTTGGAAAAGTGCCGTTGTCCCAGGTGGTGACGTTCTGGTAGTAGCCCACCCCCATGATCGAGGCCCAGCCGTTCTCGCCGCTGCCGTGTCCCGAGTAGTAGGAAGCGCCACTCAGGGTGCCATCGTGGGAGAGGCCAAGGGTGTGGCCCACCTCGTGGCTCACGGCTTCGCTGACGCCGACCAGGCTGGTGTTGTAAACGAAGCAGGGGGTGTCGCTATCCCAGTTGAAGCTGTTGATGTAGGCGATGCCACCCGCCGTGGTGGATGAGGGGCCATAGCTGCTCATCACCACCCGGATTCCATCATTCGGATCATTGGCGCCAATGGTCTTGATCAGCCAATCATCAGGAGGAGCCAGGGTGGTGACATTGACGTCGAAGGGAGCGAAGTCGCTGGCGACCCGCTGCCAGGCCTGCTGGATGAGGGTGAGTTCAGCAGTGCTGAAGGAGGAAGCGTTGCCGTCTATGTTGGTGGCAGGGGAGTAAAAAGAAGCCCCCATTATGGAATCATTCCACAATGTGCCCTGCGTGGTGTGCCCGTCAAAGTCCAGATAGATGGTCGTGCGCGCCGTTGGGTTCGAGCTCAGTCGGAAGGTATTGGCGTAGGCCACCAGCGGCACCCCAGCGCTCACGCCGACAGCACCGGCGATGGCTCCCCTCCCCTTTCAGCAGATTGGCCTCCAGCGGCAGCTCCGCGCAGACACCTTCTGCATGGTCATGCTGGTGATCCAGCACCAGGCCCACAACCAACCCATGGTCGGCGTCAAGGCCATGGTCCTGGTCCCCATCAGGAGAGAGCCCTGGGGACGCATCCTTCCTTCCAGCAGCAACCAGAAGCCCTTCCGATGGGGGGCAATCCTCCGCAGGCCCGACAGCTTTGGGGTGGGGCGCGTCAAGATCACCTCCTCCGGGTTCTGGCTGGGATCGGAGCTCGCCAGGGGAGTTCGAATCGCCCCTTGGGGATGAGGTGGGTGGAATGGGCTCCGGGAAGGCTGGCCGGGAATCCCTCAGCAAAGCGCTCCCGGGTGGCGGCCGATGGGATCCAGCTGGTGCTTGGGATGACATCGGTGTTGAGGGCTGGGGTGGCCTGCCCGGCCAGGACAGTTTCGGCAGCGTCAAGACCCGGCGCTTTAGGGTCGACGAGGGAAGGGACCTTGTCCATCCCCTGATGAGCCAGACCAAGACCCAGATCAAGGAGGTGCTGCCTGGATCGGGCGAACCATCGCCCATCGCTCATCAGAGAGTCCAGCAACGCACGAAACGGGGAGGTCCGAGGCATGTCCGCTGCTCCTGCATCAGCCAAGACACCTACCGGATTCCATGAGGGCGAACCTTCCCCAATGGGGATCCACGCCCAGCCTCTCTGGGAGTCTTCGCGCCTGGCCCCTGGAGGGCTTGCTTCATCACACAATCTTTTGCCGAACACTTGTGGTCCTGACGTCCCTTCCTCCCGCCACCAACCGGCCAGCAATCGCAGGCAATGAAGAGGAGATTCTTGCCTTAATGGCGCAAGGCGGTCCTGTGTTTTTGCCCCACACCAATCTGAAGTTGGAGGAGATTCAATCAGCGTTCGCCTGTGCGCTGCACATGCATCAACCCACCATCCCAGCCGGGCCAGGAGGTTCTCTGATCAGCCATCTGCAATACATGGAGGAACACATCGGCGAGGGAGACAACCACAATGCCCATGGATTTGCGGATTGCTATCAGCGCATGGGGCACCTCATTCCCCAGCTCATCCACGAGGGCTGCAATCCCCGCATCATGCTGGATTATTCCGGCAATTTGCTCTGGGGCTTTCAGCAAATGGGCCGCCATGACATTTTGGAGCCCCTGAAACGGCTGGCCTGCGACCCCACCTATCAGCCCTACGTGGAGTGGCTCGGCACCCTATGGAGCCACGCCGTGGTGCCCTCCACCCCCATTCCCGACTTGAAGCTGCAGATGCTGGCGTGGCGCCAACATTTTGGCGCGATTTTTGGCCCTGAGGCCTTACAACGGGTGCGTGGCTTTTCACCACCTGAAATGCATCTGCCCAACCATCCAGACACCCTCTATGAATACGTCAAAGCATTGAAAGAATGTGGCTACCTCTGGCTGCTGGTTCAAGAACACAGCGTCGAGAATCTAGACGGCTCAGTATTGACTCAGGAGCAAAAATACATACCCAATCAACTCCTGGCGCGCAATGCCAAAGGGGAAACAACCACGATTTTGGCATTAATCAAAACCCAGGGTTCCGACACCAAGCTGGTGGGTCAAATGCAACCCACCTATGAAGCCTTGGGGCTCGGCAAGCAAGCGGTGGGAGGGCGCATGATTCCCTCGTTGGTGTCTCAGATCGCCGATGGAGAAAATGGCGGGGTGATGATGAATGAGTTTCCCTCAGCATTTCTTCAGGCCCATCACAAGATCGCTGCCCAAGGCGGCTCCACGGGCACGGTGGCCATCAACGGCAGCGAGTATGTGGAATTGCTGGAAGCCGCCGGGATGCAAGAGAACGACTATCCCACGATTCAGGCAGTGCAACAACACAAGCTCTGGCACCACATCGGCGGCCAGCCCACCCCTGAAATCACCGCGGCGGCAATCGCCCAGCTCCAGGCCAGCGATCCCCACTTTTCGATGGAAGGGGCCTCCTGGACCAACAACCTCAGTTGGGTGGCGGGCTACGAGAACGTTCTCGAGCCGATGCACCAGCTCAGCGCTCGCTTTCACCAGAGATTCGACCCCCTGATAGAGGAGGACCCTGCGGTAACCAAAACCCCGGCCTATCAAGAGGCCTTGCTCCACTTGCTGCTGCTGGAAACGAGTTGCTTCCGTTATTGGGGCCAAGGCCGATGGACCGACTACGCCCGCGAGCTGCATCGGCGCGGCGAGACGGCGATTGACGCGGCCGTGGGGACGCTGGCATCCAAGTGAGGTCCAATGGCTGAGGGCTGATCTGGAAAAACAGCGAGGCCGTCATCTCAGAAAATAATGAAATATGTCGACTTCTGATCGAACAGGGGGCAGTCTTCGGGGACTCCACCCTGGAATGGCAGGATCATGGTTCCCTTGATACACAAGCGGTCGATCAGCCATGCCCTCTCCTGTTAACCCCCCAGACCCAGATTTCTTACCGCAACCAGGAGCCGTTCCCTGTCCAGAAGTATATATGGGGAATGGCCTTCCTCCGGAGGATATTACTTACGATGGCTGGCCCACATTGCCAGGCACTGACGCCGTAAATTTCGTTTCAGTAGAACCCTGGGAGTTGAACCCTTTAACATTAACAGAAAACACTATTCCGCCTACACGTGTTTGGGGTGGTTTGGCCTGGGCCATCGGGCGCTATTGGTCTGAAGTCCCGCCGAACAACGCCAATCAATTCTATGGTGATTTCGCAGTGGAATATCAATGGAATAGCGGCCTATACCAGGCCGCGCTAAGAGCGTTGCAAGCCGGAGTGCAATCCATCAAGGTATGGAAGGGACCGGCGGCCAAGCAACCGGCAATGCTGCTCGACCCATCGGGCTCGGGCAAGGTCGTCGCAACCCTCACATATTGGGAACTACCAGGTGGCGGGATTCAGTACTACGTTCCCGACGGAAGCTTTCCTTTCATCGCTAACCAAAAAACCGCCTGGAATCCTGACCCCAGTCAAGTCACAGCCATCCCCCCGTCCCTGATTGCCCCTTTACCCGCCCAGCAGCTCCCCGCAGGCGTGGAGCCTGCCACGTATTTCAAGCTGCTGGAAGCTCTCGGCAGGCTGGCCACTCACCTGCGTCAGATCGAAGCGAACGCCGGTAGCAACAGTCCGATATTGGGAGCAAAAGAAGGGGTTCTCAGCCGCTCAGCCGAGCTGTTGGTGCAGGCTGGCAATCAGCTCAACCGGCACCTCTCCAGCGCCGCCACCGACGCCGACGCCAAGGCTCAGGCAAGACTCACGCTCTGGTCGCTGGTGGCCACTGGGCGCCATGTGGACGGAAACTTTTCCTTCAGCGGGCAACAGGAGGCCGTGGATCAGGCGATCAACGACGTGGTCAGGGCGGCCTATGCCCTGGCCCAGGGCACAACCCATCAGGAGGCATAAGCCATGGCTCAACCCCAGCGCTCCTACTTCATCGCCATTGGCAATTTAATCAGCCTTTTGGCCTTGTCTACCTCCCCCATTCATGCGGCCGAAACAAGCCCAACTCTTCCCCGTACCCGTGCTGCTGGCCCAAGCTTCACCTGCCCAGTGCCGCCGGACGCTAAACGCAATGCGTTATGGAACCTCGTGGAATGCTGCACACAAAATAGAAGTAGTGATACCCATTGCATATATACCAATTAAACATACAAATACATCGTCGCCAAAGATGCGTCTCCCAGCAAAACAAAAGCCTATCTGATCATTCCCACCATCCAGATGATTGGTATCGAGTCGTCACTCACACTTGACCCACCCACCGTTGATATTTGGCAAGATGGATGGACCGAAGCAAGAAAATATCCCGGCTATCCCGAAAGCCGAACAGGGCTCGCCATCAACTCAGCCATCAGCAGGAATCAAGACCAACTACACATTCATATGTCCTGCGTCAATCCCAGTGTACTCACCCTCCTCGATAACTTGAAGGAGATCAGCAGCGATCCCAGCAACCCGACCCTCATCCATATAACATTAAAAAAAAGTGGGAATCGCGTCTCTCAACACAACTATGAAGCCGTACTTTTAAACAGTCTGACAGGCAATTCCAGTCCCTTCAAAAAGATGCGGCAGATACCCCATGCCAACGAGCATGTGAAGGACCAAAGCTTCGCGATCGTGAAGGGGCGAGGTGCACAGAGCAACAACTACATCCTGTTGAACACCTATGCCAATGGTCCGAACCCTGGCGAAGCGGAGGAGTTGCTCGACCAGACCTGCTCCAATTGAAGCGCTTCCCTGCTCGACATCGCCTCTGCCCAAGAGCGCTGCAGCTGTTGGCCATGGGTGGCACCCAGACCCGGCACGTGCGAATCAATGGCGTCAGAGTGCCCGACAACCAGGTGCTCGTCGTGGAGGATTTGGCCAACTGGAGTGCAGCGGATAGGCGGGGGGCGATCGCCGATGCGCAGCGCCCACGCGTCCGTGATCATCCGCGCCGGAGCCGCCCTGCAATTGCTCTGCGGATGGCGGTGCAAAGATGCCCCCTCTCAGCTGAGCAAGGCCGCCACATGGGCCGTGCAAGCACTCGCCAGGCCAGCCAAGGCGTAGCCGCCCTCCAGGCTCGACACCAGCCGCCCGTGGCAATGGCGATCCGCCAGCACCATCGCCTCCTGTGTCAGGCGAGCGAAATCGCCATCGCTGAGCTGGAAATCAGCCAGAGGGTCGCCACGGCGCGCGTCGAAGCCCGCCGACACCAGCACCAGTTGGGGCCGAAAACGCTCCGCCGCCGGCACCAGCCGCTCCCGCACCGCCTTGATCAAGGCGTCGCCATTGCTGCCGGCCGGCAGCGGGCAGTTGATCGTGGTGCCCTCTCCTGCGCCTTCACCGCGCTCATCTGCGGCGCCGCTGCCGGGATAAAGCGGCGACTGGTGGGTGCTGAAGTAGAGCACCGAGGGATCCTCACGAAAAATGGCTTCCGTGCCATTGCCGTGGTGCACATCCCAGTCGACGATCAACACCCGCTCCAGCCCATGCACCGCCTGGGCATGGCGGGCGGCGACGGCCACGTTGTTGTAGATGCAAAAACCCATCCCCCGGCTGGCTTCCGCGTGGTGGCCGGGAGGGCGCACGACAGCGAAGGCATTGCGCACCACCCCGGTGAGCACCGCCTCCACAGCCACAATCACACCGCCAGCCGCCAGGCGAGCCACCTCCTCGCTGTGTTCCCCCAGGCCCGTATCCCCCGTCGATAGGCAGGGTTTGCCATCGGCCACATCACGAATCACCGTGTGGATGTAAGCCAGGCTGTGGCAGCGCAGCAGCTCTTCCTCGCTGGCGGGGCGAGGGCGAAGGCGCACACAACGCTCAAGCAGACCCGATCGCTCCAACCCGTCGCACACGGCCGTGATGCGGGCGGGGGATTCGGGATGGCCAAGGCCGGGGTCATGGAGGCGGTAGGCCTCCGCCAAAACCAATCCGGTGCCGGTTGCCATGGGATGGTGATCACCTCGAGTCAGTATGGCCAGAGTCACAGCCGTGCCGACAACAGCCGCGGCGCTCACCATTCATGCGCTGCCTGAGGTGTTTGGCAACGCGGTGCGGGCCGCGGAGAGTGGCCGGCCCGGCGCGGCCTTTCTAGGCCTGCCGAAGGACGTGGGCTTGACCGAGTATGGGGGTGAGGTCTCGGACGGCTGGGGCAAGCCCGTGGCGCTTGGCTGTGCCCATCCCGCAGGGTTGGAACGCGCCGCCTCCCTGATCAATGGCTCCCGCAAACCACTGTTGATCCTGGGGATGCAGGCCTCCCAGCCAGCTCTGGCAACCAGCCTGCAAGCCTTTCTGCAGCGTGCGGCCATCCCCTACTGCTCCACCTTTCAAGGGGCTGGTGGATGGGCCTGCCCTGAGCACTACGTCGGGCGGATTGGCCTGTTTCGCAATCAGCCCGCTGATCATCTCCTCGACAGCGCCGATTGCGTGATCACGGTGGGCTTCGATGCCATCGAATACGACCCGAGCCTCTGGAACACGGGGAAAGTGCGCCCGCTGGTGGCGATCGACGTGGAGGCTGCCATCCAAGACCAGGCCTTCCTGCCGGACGTGGAGTTGATCGGGGATCTCTCAGCCACCCTGGATGGGCTTGCACCCAAGCTCAACGTGGCCGTGGACGGGGCCTACCGCAGTGGGGGGGATGCCGCCGCCGCAGAGCTCCTGGCCACGGCCACTGAGGGGGCCGCGATGGACGGCACTCCGATCCATCCGCTGCGCGTGATCCATGAGCTCAAACAAGTTGTCAAGCGACATCGAAAACTGAGCCACTTGCGACACTGAAAACTGAACCACCTCTGGGCTGTTCTGGGGGGCCGTTGTCGGAGTGTTTCCGCCTTGGTTTCGGGGGTGTCTCTTGCTG
>JBIIJA010000194.1:0-4864 GCA_044234195.1 Cyanobium sp.
CATCAGGGCGAAAAGATTGGCGTAATTGAAGAAAAACACATGCAGACCCATTTCAATGTGGTTGCCGGAAGGGTCTTCCCAGCTGCCCACCTTGCCCCCCATGAAGGGGCGCGCCTCGTAGAGATCCACCTCAAGGCCCGCATCCACCAGATCCACCGCCGCGGCAAGCCCTGCCAGCCCTGCTCCAACGATGGCGACCCGCACCCTCAAACTCCAACAGTGCACAGACTTTATGGACAAGGCCAGCCCGGCGGCGGCGGAGAACCGGCCAACCCCGCAAGCGATCAGACCTTCATAGACTCTGATTGGCTCGAGAACGCTCACCCGGGAACGCCATGACCGCCGAAGCCATGACACAACAGGCCATCACAGAACCAGTCATCACGGGTGACGCCAGTGCCGCCGAAGCCACCGTGGCGCCACCCTTGCTGCAGGCCACCCACAAAGGGGTGGATGGGCGTGGGATCCAGATCACGGAATCGGCCATGCGCCAGCTGGCCACCCTCGTGAGCCAGCAGGGGCTTGGAAAAGTGCTGCGGGTGGGGGTGCGCTCCGGAGGCTGCAGCGGCATGAGCTACACCATGGATTTCATCGATGCTGCTGCCATCCGGGACGATGACGAGCGCTACACCTACCAACCGGCAGGAGGGACCCCCTTCGATGTGGTGTGTGATCCCAAGAGCCTGCTTTACATCTACGGGCTCCAGCTCGACTTCTCGACGGCCCTGATCGGTGGTGGGTTCAATTTCACCAACCCGAACGCCACCCAAACCTGCGGCTGCGGCAGCTCCTTTGCCGTTTGAGCGTTGAGGAGGGCGGCCTCTGGCGTGGGAATCTGACAGGTTGAGCGTCGTGCCCCACGCCATGCCCACCAGCCACGAAACCCTCTTCGAGCAGGCCCTGGAGCGCTACCGCCAGGGGGAGCCACCGGAGGCGTTGATCGATGACTTCCTCCAGCTCACGGCCCAAGCTCCGGGTCAGTCAGCCGCCTGGACCTGCTTGGCCTGGCTACAGCTGTTGCTGGATCAACCGCAAGAGGCGCTGAAGTCGGCCCGCACGGCCGTTCGTTTGAATCCCCAGGATCCCCAGGCCCGCGTCAATCTGAGTGTGGCGATGCTGGAAACCGGCGCCAAGGGGGTGCGTGAGCACATCGAGATGGTGCAGCGCATCACCCTCGTTGCTCCAGAGCTGGGAACCGAGCTCCAAGAGTCGATCGCGGATGGTCTCGCCCGGCGTCCGGGTTGGTCAGCACTGGAAAAGGTGCGCAGCTGGCTGCAAGGGTGAGCCGGATCCTGCTCATCAGCAATGGCCACGGTGAAGACCTCAGTGGGGCCCTCCTGGGCCAAGCCCTGAACGCCCGAGGAGTGGCCGTGGAAGCCCTGCCCCTGGTGGGCCACGGGGGGGCCTACCGAGAGGCCGGGCTGCCGGTCGTGGGACCCACCCGCGACTTCAGCACAGGTGGCCTGGGCTACACCAGCCTTCGGGGGCGGTTGACCGAGCTCTGGCAAGGGCAACTGCCCTACCTGCTCGGTCGACTCCGAGCCGTGTGGCGCCACCGCCACCACTGTGATGGGGTCGTCGCAGTGGGGGATGTGCTGCCGGTGTTGGCCGCCTGGTTCACCAACAGGCCGATGGCGGTCTACCTGGTGGCTTACTCCAGCCACTACGAAGGTCGACTCCGGCTGCCCTGGCCCTGTGGATGGCTGCTGCGGAGCACCCGGGTGCGCCTGCTCTGGAGCCGCGATGCCCTGACGGCTGAGGATTTGACCCGACAATTGGCGCGCCCGGTGGAGTTTGTGGGAAACCCTTTTCAGGAAGTGGGGGGCCAACACCCCATCCCTCCCCTGAGGGGAGAGGGGCCTGTGCTTGGTCTGTTGCCCGGCAGCCGTCTTCCAGAGGCCCTCTCCAATCTGTTGCTCATGCTTGAGGTGCTGGACCAGCTTTCGGAATCTTGGCGGGGGCAGCTGCGGCTCCTGGCGGCCCTTGTGCCGTCGCTCACCGTCGAGACGATCGGCCGGGCCGCAGCCCCTTTGGGCTGGACCCTGGAGTCCCCCTCCAGTGAGACCGCAGGTGGTGCCGTCTTGCGCTGCGGCGACCTGCGGCTAGAGCTGCTGGGAGATCGCTTCTGGTGGGTGCTCAACAGCAGCGATCTCCTCTTGGCGATGGCCGGCACGGCGGCGGAACAGGCCGTCGGGCTGGGCAAGCCCGTGCTCCAGCTGGTGGGGCCAGGACCCCAATTCACGGAAGGGTTTGCGGACGCCCAACGGCGTCTGCTGGGGCCTGGGGTGAGCTGCGCCCCTGGGCCCATGGGGGCCCCCGCCACCCTGAAAGAGACAGCGCAGATGGCCGTGGCCCAGCTGCGGCGGCTGGCCGATCCCCAAGAAGGGCCCCGCTGGCGGCAACAGTTGGCAGCGGTGGCGCTCGAGCGCCTCGGCAGGCCAGGGGGCACAAAACGCATGGCGGAGGCGATCATGGCCAAACTGAACCCGCGCAGCTGACCTGCCGATGCCTCCCAGTCCCGCTGAGTCCACCCCCACGGCGGCGAAGGCTCCCCTCGATGGGGCCCGAGCTCCATGGCTTGAACGGCTCCAGAGCGGACTCGATCGCCTTCTGATGCTGAATGTGTTTCTGGTGCTGGCTGGGGCCCTCTGGTTTGCCCTGGGGGTGATCCTGCACCTGCGGGGGATGGACAGGACGCTGGAGGCCTTCCAGGGGCTCTGGCCCCTCCTGTTTCAACCGGCGATCGGCCTGCTCATGTTGGGGGCCCTGCTCAGCGGGGGGTTGGGCTGGTGGCGGCGGCGAGGGCAGCGCTAAGCGTTGGCGTGTCGTACTGGAAGCCCTTCTCCAGCAGCCGCTGGGGCCTCACCTGCTGACCTTCGAGCACCACGGCGGCTCCATCGCCGAGCATCACTTTGAGCACTGGCGCGGGCACCGGAAGCAGGGAGGGACGACCCAGCACCTCTCCCAGACAGCGAGCAAATTCAGCCATGCGCACGGGCTCAGGGGCCACGGCGTTGTAAACCCCTTCATAGGTGGAATCCTCCAGGGCGTTGGCGATCAGGCGGCAGAGGTCACGGCGCTGGATCCAGCTCATCCATTGCTTGCCGGATCCCACGGGGCCGCCGAAACCGGCGCGAAACACCGGCAGCATCTTCCCCAGGGCTCCTCCATCGGGGCCGAGCACGATCCCCAGCCGCAACACCACCACCCGGCAGGCTTTCGGAGCAGCCAGGGCAGCAGCCTCCCAGTCTTGGCAGAGCTGGCCGAGAAAATCAGTGGCTGGCGGGCTGGATTCCACAAAATTGCTCTCTTCGCTGCTGCCATACACGCCCACGGCAGAGGCGTTCACCAACACCCTGGGTGGAGCAGCCAGCTGGGCCATGGCCTGCACCAGGGCCTCGGTGGTGAGCAGACGGCTCTCACGCAGGCGCTGGCGCTGCGCCTCGGTCCACCGACGCTCGGCAATGGGTTCGCCCGCCAGGTTCACCACCCCCTCAGCCGAAGCAAGAGCAGCTTGGAGATCCGCCGAGGCCCAGCTCTGCGGATCCGCAGGATCGAGCTGGAGGCAGCGCAGGCGATCGCCCTCGAGGGCGGGAAAGGGCTGGCGCTGGCGACTCACCAGGGTGAGCCCATGGCCGAGCTCCAGGAGGAAAGGCACCAACTCCCGTCCCACAAAACCGGAACATCCCAGCAGCAGCAAGCGCACGCCTGTCTCCTGATCATCGAAGCGAGGCTAGTGGCTGGCCTGGCCATCAGGGGCCCATGGCGCTCGTCGTGCCCAAGGCCCAGCAAGGGCCCTAGGGTGCCTGCGATCTCGCCTGTTGCCCCGTGGCCGATCCTTCCCCCACTCCTGCTGCCAACCCACCTGCAGCCACCCCTGCAGCCAAGGAGGCCTTGAAGAAAGGTGCTCTTGTGCGCCTCAACCTCAAGGCCTACCAAGGCAGCTTGGAGGCCTCAGCCAGTGCCCCCGCGCCACCGGCCTACGTGCTTGAGGGCCCTGGGGAAATCCTTGCGGTGAAGGGCGACTACGCCCAAATCCGCTGGCGGCGGCCGGTGCCCGACGTCTGGCTGCGGCTGGATCAGCTGGAGGGCTGGAGCGCCTGAGGCATGGGGCTTAGATCTCCAGCCGGCGCCGCTCCTGGTGCAACAGATCCCGCTGGCGCTTGGCCTCCCGCAACATCTCCCTGCCATCCCGCAGGTAATCATCCACATAGCCCAGGGTGTAGCGCTCGAGTTCCGTCAGGGCATCTTGCACTTGCCTGAGGCAGTGATACAGGTTGAGGCTGAAGCCCTTGGCCACCACGGGGCAAGCCTTGGAGCGGTAGAGCTGCTCCGCCTTGTCCATGCGCGCCTGGCTCTCCTGAAGGAAGCCACTGAAGGCCTCCATGAGCTGGTCGTCGTAAGGATCGGCCGCCAGGGCCCTCAACTGGGCAGCGAAGGGATTGATCACCTGGCCCAGCCAGCGGTCGATCGGGGCGTACACCTTCTGCAGCCAGTCGATCAGCAGGCTGTCGGCGTGCCGGCCGGATCGGGATGCAGCCCTGGAGCCGGCCCCAGCGACCCCTGGCCCGCCGCGGGGGCCAAGGTGCTCAGCGTCGTAGCGGCGCCGACGCTCACCGTCGCGGAGCACCTCCCAAGCGGCATTGAGCGCCAAGATCCGCTGGTCGTCGCCCCCGGCATCCGGATGGTGGCGCTTCACCAGTGAGCGGTAGGCCGCTTTGATCTCCTCCGTTGTGGCTTCGGGGCGCACACCCAGCACGGCATAGGGATCGGCGATCGGCTGGGCTGCCAAAGCTGAAAGGGTGACAGCCACCATCCTGCTGCGAAGCCTGCCCAAAAAAAAGCCCCCTGTCGGGGGCTCTGT
>JBIIJA010000419.1:0-3119 GCA_044234195.1 Cyanobium sp.
GATCTACACCAACGATCTCGGCACTGACATTCTTGAATCCGAAATTCCTGCTGATCTCAAAGATTTGGTCGAGGAATGGCGGATGAAGCTGATGGAATCGGTTGCGGAAACTGACGAAGAGCTTCTGGAGGCTTTCCTGGAAAATGGAGAGCTCACGGAAGAGCAGTTGATCACTGGTATCCGCAATGGTGTGGTCCATCATGGGATGGTGCCCATGCTGTGTGGGTCTGCCTTCAAAAACAAAGGCGTTCAGCTGGTTCTGGATGCTGTGGTCGACTATCTCCCCGCACCGAGTGACATTCCGCCGATTCAGGGTCTATTGCCAGACGGCACCGAATCCTCTCGGCCCTGTGAAGATGAAGCTCCGTTTAGCGCCCTGGCCTTCAAGGTTATGGCTGACCCCTACGGCAAGCTCACGTTTGTGAGGATGTATAGCGGAGTTTTGCAAAAGGGCAGCTACGCCCTCAATTCAACGAAGGACAAAAAAGAACGGATTTCCCGGCTCATTCTGCTCAAGGCCGATGAGCGTGAGGAAGTGGATGAACTGCGGGCCGGTGACCTAGGGGCTGTGCTCGGCCTGAAAGACACCACGACAGGCGATACCCTCTGTGTTGAAAGCGATCCCATCATTCTGGAATCCCTCTTCATTCCTGAACCGGTGATCTCGGTCGCAGTGGAGCCGAAGACCAAAGGCGATATGGAAAAACTTGGCAAAGCTCTTCAGTCACTCTCTGACGAAGATCCCACCTTCCGTGTTTCTACAGACCCTGAAACCAATCAGACCGTGATTGCAGGGATGGGAGAACTTCACTTGGAGATCCTGGTGGATCGGATGCTGCGGGAATTCAAGGTGGAGGCGAACATTGGTGCACCTCAGGTGTCCTACCGGGAAACCATCAGGGGGAGTGCCAAGGGAGAAGGAAAATTTGCTCGTCAGACAGGTGGCAAAGGCCAATATGGTCATGTGGTGATTGAAATGGAGCCTGGAGAACCAGGATCAGGCTTTGAATTTGTCAATAAAATTGTCGGCGGTATTGTGCCCAAGGAGTATATCGGTCCAGCCGAACAAGGGATGAAAGAAACCTGCGAATCGGGCGTGATCGCGGGTTACCCCATGATTGATATCAAAGTCACCATGGTGGATGGTTCCTACCATGACGTCGACTCTTCTGAGATGGCGTTCAAGATTGCCGGTTCCATGGCCTTCAAAGATGGCGTCAAGAAGTGCAATCCAGTCCTTCTTGAGCCGATGATGAAGGTGGAGGTTGAGATCCCCGAGGACTACCTCGGCCCAATCATCGGTGATCTATCCTCCCGCCGTGGTCAGGTCGAAGGGCAATCCGTCGATGATGGGCAGTCCAAGGTCCAGGCCAAGGTGCCTCTGGCCGAAATGTTCGGCTACGCCACCCAGCTCCGATCCATGACTCAGGGTCGGGGTATCTTCTCGATGGAGTTCAGCCATTACGAGGAAGTTCCTCGCAACGTGGCTGAGGCCATCATCTCCAAGAATCAGGGCAATTCCTGATCTTCAACCCCATCAACCCAAACCCTAAACCCCCGATTCTTTATCATGGCTCGCGAGAAGTTTGAGAGGAACAAGCCTCACGTCAACATCGGCACCATCGGCCATGTGGACCACGGCAAAACCACCCTCACTGCTGCCATCACCAATGTTCTTTCCAAGAAGGGCATGGCGAAGGCACAGAAGTATGACGACATTGATGGAGCGCCCGAGGAGCGTGAGCGCGGCATCACAATCAATACGGCCCACGTGGAATATGAGACGGACAAGCGTCACTATGCCCACGTCGACTGCCCAGGGCACGCTGACTATGTGAAAAACATGATCACGGGTGCAGCCCAGATGGATGGAGCCATCCTGGTGGTGGCTGCCACCGATGGTCCGATGGCTCAAACCAAGGAGCACATCCTCTTGGCCAAGCAGGTGGGCGTTCCCGCCCTCGTAGTGGCGCTCAACAAGTGCGACATGGTGGATGACGAGGAAATCCTCGAACTCGTGGAACTCGAAGTCCGCGAGCTGCTTTCCAACTACGACTTCCCCGGCGATGACATCCCCGTCATCAGGGTGTCTGGGCTGAAGGCTCTCGAAGGCGACGCGGAGTGGGAACCAAAAATCGATGAGCTCATGGCCGCAGTGGATGACTCCATTCCTGAGCCCGAGCGTGAGGTGGATAAGCCTTTCCTGATGGCTGTTGAGGACGTTTTCTCCATCACAGGCCGCGGCACCGTGGCCACAGGCCGGATCGAGCGTGGCAAGGTGAAGGTGGGTGAGACCGTTCAGATCGTGGGGATCAAAGACACCCGCGAAACGACGGTTACCGGTGTAGAGATGTTCCGCAAGTTGCTCGATGAGGGCATGGCTGGAGACAACGTGGGTCTGCTGCTCCGGGGTATCCAGAAGGAGGACATTGAGCGCGGCATGGTGCTGGTGAAGCCCAATTCCATCAAGCCCCACACCAAGTTTGAAGGCGAGGTGTATGTGCTCAAGAAGGAAGAAGGCGGCCGCCATACCCCCTTCTTTGCCGGCTACCGTCCGCAGTTTTACATCCGCACCACGGATGTGACTGGTCAAATCACGGCCTTCACTGCCGATGATGGCAGCAACGTGGAGATGGTGATGCCCGGCGACCGCATCAAGATGAGTGCTGAGCTGATCTGCCCAGTGGCCATCGAACAGGGGATGCGCTTCGCCATCCGCGAAGGCGGACGCACCATCGGTGCTGGTGTGGTTTCCAAGATCGTGGAGTGAGAGGCTGACAGCAGCCAAGCGGGTGGTGACCCCACCCGCTTTCCTCCCCAGATTCGAACCTTGACAACCCAATTCCCTGCTTGCAGGGGCCCCCTTTAATCATGACGTCCTCCATCCCCCAACAGAAGATCCGGATCCGTTTAAAGGCCTTTGATCGGCGGATGCTTGATCTCTCCTGCGACAAGATCATTGAGACAGCTGACCATACGGCTGCCACAGCAATTGGTCCGATTCCATTGCCAACCAAGCGCAAAATTTATTGCGTCTTGCGTTCACCCCATGTGGATAAGGACTCGCGAGAGCATTTTGAAACCCGCACCCACCGAAGAATCATTGATATCTACAGCCC
>JBIIJA010000196.1:0-4834 GCA_044234195.1 Cyanobium sp.
CTTGGCCCTGGCTTCACCCTTCAGGAGCAAGGGAAGCAGGGCAAGCAAAAGCACCGAAAAGTAGGCCAGAGCTCCAAACAAAGAGAGGGGCTGGCCAAAGAGGGAACCCCAGGCGCTGCTGAGGACTTTGTCGCAGCCATCGGAACCTCCGGGACAGACCAAAGGACCTAAAACGCCCCAGCGGTGCAGGGTGATCGACCCCGTATCGATCAGCCCAATCGTGGCCAAAACTGCCGTGGCCACCCTGGCCCAGCGGCTTCCGGGATCGCCGCGGCGTCGGCTGCTGCTCAGGCGGCTGGCAAGTCGGGGCGACGTCACGGGGGAGATCAGAGCGTGGATGAGTGGGATTCTGGCAGTGGCCCCACCATTCCATAGGGTAGGGATGGAGCCTTTGCAATGCCGACATGCCCTCTGGCCTCGTCAGGAGCAACCCCACGGTCGCCTTTGCACACCTGGGCTGCGAAAAAAATCGGGTGGACACCGAACACATGCTTGGCCTACTGGCGGAAGCTGGTTACGGGGTGAGTGCGGATGAGCGGGACGCCACGGTAGTGGTCGTGAACACCTGCAGTTTCATCGAGGACGCCAGGCGAGAATCCGTGCGCACCCTGGTGGAGCTGGCGGAGCAGGGAAAACAGCTGATCATTGCCGGCTGTCTCGCTCAGCACTTCCAGGAGGAATTGTTGGCGGCCTTGCCTGAAGCCAGGGCCATTGTCGGCACTGGTGACTATCAACACATCGTGAGTGTGTTGCGACGGGTGGAGTCTGGTGAACGGGTGAACCAGGTGAGCGCAGTTCCCACCTACGTGGCCGATGAACGGGTGCCGCGCCTTCGCACCACGAGCGAAGCCGTGGCCTACCTCAAGGTGGCCGAGGGCTGTGACTACCGATGCGCCTTTTGCATCATTCCGCGGCTCCGCGGCGATCAGCGCTCGAGGCCCGTCGCCTCCATTGTTGCCGAAGCCCAAGCCCTGGCCGAGCAGGGGGTGAAAGAGCTGATCCTGATCAGCCAGATCACCACCAACTACGGCCTTGATCTCCATGGCAAGCCCCAGCTCGCTGACTTGCTCAGGCAGCTGGGCAAGGTGGAGATCCCCTGGATCCGCGTCCATTACGCCTATCCCACAGGGCTCACGCCGGAAGTGTTGGCCGCCTTCCGGGAGGTCTCCAACGTGCTCCCCTATCTGGATCTCCCTCTGCAACACAGCCACCCCGAGATTCTGCGGGCGATGAATCGCCCTTGGCAGGCGGAGGTGACCGGTGGCTTGCTCAAACGTGTGAGGGAGCAATTGCCTGGAGCGGTGCTCCGTACCACTTTCATTGTGGGCTACCCCGGTGAAACCGAGACCCACTTCCAGCATTTGCTTGATTTTGTGGGAGAGCAGCGCTTTGACCATGTGGGTGTGTTCACCTTCTCCCCAGAGGAGAGAACCCCCGCGGCTGAGCTGCCCGATGCCGTGCCCCAAGCAGTGGCCCTGGAGCGGAAAGATCGTCTGATGGCCCTCCAGCAACCCATCGCCGCAGCCTGCAACGCGGCCTGCGTGGGCACCATTGGGGACGTGTTGATCGAACAAATCCATCCCACCACGGGCGCCATGATTGGACGCTCCGCACGATTTGCCCCGGACGTGGATGGGGAGGTGCACGTGCATCCAGGCCCAGGGGGTGTGGTGGCAGCGCCGGGACAACTGGTGCCCGTAAGGATCACAGCGGCCCACACCTACGACCTTGAGGGGGAACTCATTGGGGCTGAGGAGCTCGTTGAGGAGGCCCGAAGGGCGGCCCGGAGCGAGGGTTGACCTGCCGCTCTGCTTCCGGATCGGCCCTCGCCTGGCTGCGCGAGCGCCAGAGGGGTGTCTTTCTGGCTGCTTCAGGATTGAGCACGGTGGGCTCCTTTGCAGGGTTGACCGCAAAAGGCTGGATCCTTCTGGATGGCACGGGCAACCCCATGTTGTTGGCGCTGCACTTCGCTGCGCTCGCCCTCCCCAGCCTCTTGGTGAGTGGAGCCGCTGGGGTGCTGACGGACAGGGTGGGATGTGAATGGGTGCTCATCCGAGCCCAGTGGGCCCTTCTGGCCTGCGCATCCCTGGCGGCCATGGCCATGCCCTTTTTCAGCGGCCAACCCCAGGTGGTGCTGCTCCTGCTCAGCACCCTTCTGGGGGGGGTGGCCAGCACCTATGAGCTCACAGCCCGAAACAAATACACCGCGCTCCTGGTGGATCGGCCAGAGGATCTTCCCCCTTACCTCACGAGCTTCTCAATCGTGTTCAACGTGGGCAAGCTGTTGGGCCCCCCCATTGGCGGCTGGCTCCTGGCACTGGCCGGTCCCACCTTGGCTCTAGCCGTGGACGCCGCGACCTTTCTTGGGCCGATCGCCGTTGTGCTTTGGGTCCTGAAACCCCACCGCGGTATCGAGCAGCTTGACTCTCGCGCAGCACCAGGATCAGGCGTGTCGCTTAGGGCAGCCTGGCGGGACTGTGGGCCCGTGCTGCGCCATGTGCTTCGGTTCACAGCCTTGGCCTGTCTGGTGGGTTTTTTCCACCCCGGCCTGGCTCCTGTGATGGCTTCTGGGGTGCTGGGCCCATCACCCCAGGCTCTTGGCTTGTTCACCAGCGTGATCGCCGCAGGGAGCCTTTGCGGAGGGGTGGTGCTGCAACGCCACAGCACCTGGCTGTCTCAGCGGCCGGGATTATTGATGGGTAGCTGCGTGGTGATCACGGCTCTGGCCCAAATCGGCATGGCATTGAGCCAGCAAGGGACCTGGAGACAGGTCCTTGGACTGGTGATGAGCTTCCTCATCGGGGCAGGAACGGCCACTTTGCTGAGTGGCGTGAATTTGATGGCCCAAGTTGGAAGCCCCATGTCGCTCAGGGGACGCATGGCTGGACTCGGCCAGATCGCGTTCCTCGGAGGGGGAGGCCTCAGCGGATTGATGGCAGCCGGACTTTTGAATCGAATTGGACTGGCATCCACCTTCGGCATGCTTGGCACGCTGGGCCTGGTCTTGGGCCTGTACGAACTGCTGAAAAGGGGAGGCTTGAGGCTCAGATCAGACGGATTCCCTTGAGAACCACCGTCAGGAGGAAAGCAGCAACCAAGCCAGCTCCAACGAGAGCTAAGTAGTAAGCCACACCCATGGGGTTGCCTCAAAACAGAGACCTATTACAGCAGATCCACCCCCTCGTGCGAGGGCCGAATTGGCCAAGGGAGCGACCAGAGCAGCTGCAGACGACGTAAGGTTCAGCAACTCTCCCTGGCTCGACGGGCACGCCCGTGGGCCTTTGCCTCCAGCTGTGCAATGCGTACCCTCTTTGTTTATCCCGAGTTTCCCAAGACCTTTTGGAGCTACGAGAAAATTTTGGAGCTGGTGAACCGCAAGGTTTTACTGCCCCCCCTGGGACTGGTGACGGTGGCAGCCCTTCTCCCCCAATCGTGGGAGATGAAGCTGGTGGATCGAAACGTGCGCGAAGTGAAGGAAGAGGAGTGGGCCTGGGCTGAGCTGGTGGTGATTTCCGGGATGATTGTGCAAAAGGCCGATATGGCCGTTCAGATTGCCCGGGCCAAGAGCCGGGGCTTGCCAGTGGCGGTCGGAGGCCCCTTTGCCAGCTCCACCCCGGATGCCCCGGAGTTGGACTTGGCCGACTTCAAAATTCTTGACGAAGGGGAAATCACCCTGCCCCTCTTCATCGAAGCCATTGAACGAGGCGAGCGTCAGGGCGTGTTCAGCGCGCAGGGCGAGAAGCCCGATGTGACCGCCACCCCAGTTCCCCGCTTTGATCTTCTCGATCTCTCTGCCTACGACTCGATGTCGGTGCAGTTCTCGAGAGGCTGCCCTTTTCAATGCGAATTCTGCGACATCATTGTTCTATACGGTCGGAAACCTCGCACCAAAACCCCAGAACAGCTCATCGCAGAATTGCAATATCTTTACGATCTAGGATGGAGACGATCGATCTTCTTGGTTGACGATAACTTTATCGGCAATAAGCGTAACGCAAAGCTTCTTTTACCCCTGCTCAAGCAATGGCAAATTGAGCACCGCTACCCCTTCAGTTTTGCCACGGAAGCTTCCGTGGATCTAGCTGCAGATGATGAGTTGATGGAGATGATGGCTGAGTGTCGTTTCGACAGCGTCTTTCTTGGCATCGAAACACCTGATGAATCGAGCCTGGAAACTGCCAAAAAACTGCAAAACACGCGCACATCATTGGAGGAATCCGTGGACAGGATCACGTCCTATGGGATCCGCGTGATGGCAGGCTTCATCATTGGTTTTGACGGTGAAAAACAGGGTGCTGGCGACCGCATCGTCACCTTTGTAACCACCACTGGCATTCCTGCTGCGATGATGGGAATGTTGCAGGCTCTCCCCAACACGGGACTTTGGCACCGCTTAGAGAAGGAAGGTCGGCTGATCCAAGAGCGGGCTGATGCCAAGGGGGTGAACCAAACCAATCTCCTCAATTTCAAGCCCACCAGACCGATTCGAGATATTGCCCAGGAATATGTCGATGCGTTCTGCCGGCTCTATGAGCCGAATGCCTACATCGACCGTGTGAAGCACTATTACTTGAAAGTCGGCCAGCCCCGCTGGCAAAAGTATGTGCCCGCAGCCCTTGGCAAAGCCTCTCTCCCGAGCTGGACCGATGTGCGCGCTTTGCTTATCGTGATCTGGAGACAAGGCGTAGTGCGTGACACCCGTTGGCGTTTCTGGTCGTCGCTCCTCACCATCGCCCGTGCCAACCCCCAGAACTTCGAACAGTTTCTGGTCACCCTGGCTCACAATGAACACTTCCAGGAGTATCGGGCGGTGGTGAAGCGTGAGATTGAGCAG
>JBIIJA010000198.1:0-4832 GCA_044234195.1 Cyanobium sp.
TGCCGCTCTTGGAAGACGTGCAGACCTACTGCGAACGCGAGGTTCTGCCCCACGTCCCCGATGCCTGGATTGATCTCGACAAGACGAAGGTGGGCTATGAGATTCCCTTCTACCGCCACTTCTATGTGTTCACCCCGCCCCGGCCGCAGGAGGTGATTGACGCCGAGCTCAAGCAGGTGACCGATCGGATCCTGGCCATGATTGGAGAGCTGAGTGGCTGATCGTTGCAGCCGTGAGAAACTTCACAACCCTCTATCAGTCCATCGTGGATGCCTGGCAGTTGATCGATAATGGAGGAGTCCGACCCGTGCTGCTGGCGGAGGCGAGAAACCGATGAGCCTGGGTTTTACAAGCCATCTCAACGATCCCGATCTCGATCGGGTTTCCGCTGCCCTGCTGCGCGCCGGCCAGAGGGACCGGGAGCTGGCCCGCCAGACCGGCACTGGGATTGCGGTGCAGATCGACGGCGAACTCCGCATCCTCACGGGCGCTGAGCTGGAGCCTCCACCGCAGGTGCGCGATGCCGGCTGAGCTACTGAGGGTGGACCCTGATCCCCTGCTGCTGCCCATTGGCAGCCTCCTGGCCGCCAAGTTGCCCCAGGCCCTGCGCGCCGATCTGCTGCCGGCGCTGGAGAGGCTGGTGACGCGCCATCACCCCGAAGGCCTCTGGCTGTTCGGCAGCTGGGCCCGGGGCAGCGCCAGCCGCCGCTCGGATGTGGATCTGCTGGTGCTGGGTCTGGCCGACCGGCGCCTACTCGACGCCTACGACGCGGTGCTCGAGGCGCTGCAGCCCTGCCGCCTGCCTGTGCAACCGCTGGTGGCCAGCCCGGCGCTGCTGCGTAAGCACGGCGATGCCCCCTTCTGGCGCTCCGTGAAGGCCGAAGCCATCCCGCTGCTGCAGGGGTGCCGGTTTCCATGAGTCGGGAAAGCGCGAGCCGACTGAGACAATGCCTTTCGGCGAGGCCCCTTCCAGGGCTCGCAGGATTCCAAGAGATGGAGATGTGCTCGTCTCAACGGTTAGGACTTATCTAAAAGCAATCGCCCCGGTTGCCAGCCCGGCTTCCAACATGGTCGCCTCTACAGGTTTTGCAGTAGCCAGGCCTGGGCCCGACCTTCAGCCAGGGTTCCTGAAGTATGCGCTACAAGAGGAGCATTTTATCCAACAGGTGATCTCACGATCAACGGGAATTAGCTATCCAGCAATCAACGCTTCCGATATAGCCAGAATTTCTCTCTGCATGCCAGGCTCCTCGGAGCAACAGGCTATCGCCACTTTCCTCGACCGCGAAACCGCCAAGATAGACGCCCTGATCGCCGAGCAGCAGCGGCTAATCGCGCTGCTTCAGGAGAAGCGTCAGGCAGTGATCTCCCATGCCATGACCAAGGGGCTGAATTCGGACGCGCCGATGAAGAATTCGGGGGTGAAGTGGCTGGGGGAGGTGCCAGAGCATTGGGAGATTCTTGAAATATCAAAGATAACCAGCAAAATTACCAATGGCTACGTCGGCCCAACAAGAGACATTCTCATCGACGAAGGCATTCCTTATATCCAGGCGACTCATATCAAAAGGGGGTGCATCAACTTTGATAGCAACTACTATGTCACCGCTGAGTGGTCTGCAAACCACGCGAAATCAGTGCTTAGGGAGGGAGAAGTCTTGGTTGTACAAACAGGAGCTGGCACCGGGGAAGTTGGGCTTGTCTCGGCGCAAGAGGCAGGCTTCAATTGTCACAGTCAGGTTTGCTCAGGATCTTCATCGCTGCTTGATCGCCGCCGCTGTCACCGGCCAGATCGATGGGCTGGGGCTAGTGCCAGAGGTCGAAGCCGCTTGATCACCACCCCCAAGATGATCCCGATCTTTCTGCCCAGCGGCGAACCCCACGCCATCCGTATCGCGGAGATCACCAAAGCAGCAGGGGGTGGGGGTCTTTGTGCTGGTGGGGGGAAGAGGCTGGCAATGACGATCGGAGGGTCTATGTCGGCCAGACCGGCGATCTGCGAGCACGTTTGGCCCAACACCACCAGAAGAAGGATTTCTGGCAGCGGGCCTTGGTACTGATCTCCCGCACCAACAGCCTCACCCAGACCCATGCCCGATGCCCCATACGCCTGCGCCGCTGGAAGCGGACTGCATGGAGATCTTTGAAAGCGGTAGCACCCTCTTCTCCACCCGTGGTTTCCCGCTGTTCGATCCCACGGCCACGGAAGCGGAGAACCCGGCTGAGCTGTTCTTCTGCCGCAGCCCAGGAGCGGGCGTCGATGGCCAAGGGGTGTCACCCCAGAGGGTTTCGTCGTGCTGGCCGGTTCGGTGGGCCGCCTGGAGAACGTGCCTTCGATCCAAGGAACCAACGACGCTCGGGTGCGCGAGCGCCTGATCGCCTCCGGGGTCATGGAGGTCTCTGCCGCTGGCTCCATCACCTTTCCGCGGGATCATCTCTCCCAGCAAGCCATCGACGCCATCGGATCCGGGATCAGCTCGCAGATCAGCCAGCAGAGCCGAGGCATCAAGCACCACCAGCACCGATGACGGATCAGCCATGGCCACCGACGCCGGCGTGGTGATGGCGGTAGGGCACCACATTGGGCCCATAGAGCTCGGCCAGACGTGCGGCGCTGAGGGCATGGTCGGGGACACCGCTGCAGCGCAGGCGTTGGTTCAGGCACAGCACCTGATCGCAGCTGCGGCGCACCATCTCCAGATCGTGCGACACCTGCAGCACGGTCCAGCCCTCCTGGCGGCGCAGCTCCAGCAGCAGCTCCTGAAACTGCTCGCTGCTGGGGGCATCCAGTCCCGCCTGCGCCTCATCGAGCACCAGCAACTGGCGGGGCCGCACCACACAGAAGGCCAGCAGCACCCGCTTGAGCTGACCGCCGGAGAGCGCGCTGATCCGGCGCTCCGCCAGGTCCTGGCAGCCGGTGCGCTCCAGGGCACGCTGCGCGGCCTCAGCTCGGCGCCTGTTGCCCAGCCAGGCCAGGCTGAGGCCTGGAGGATCAACGCCAAAACCCACGAATTCGCCCACGGTGAGCGGAAAGCGGCCCTGCAACGCCAGGCTCTGGGGCAGATAGGCGATCTGCGAACGCACCGGTCGGGGCAGTTCGCCCGCCGGGCCGAGGGCGTGGCCCAGGATCCTCACGCTGCCGGAGCTACGGGGGAGCAGGCCGAGCACGGCGCCCACCAGGCTGCTCTTGCCGGCACCGTTGGGCCCCACCAGCGCCGTATCGGTTTCACGGGCGAGCTGAAAGCTCACTTGCTCCACAGCCAGCCGCTCACCACGGCGAACGCTCAGCCCCTCCACCAGCAGCACCGGGGTGTGGTCTGTCATTCCCCGAAGGCCTGGCGCAGATCGGCCGCATTGCGGCGCATCACTGACAGATAGGTGGTCGGATCACCGGAGGCCTGCTCGCTCGCTGTTTCCAGCGGATCAAACACCACCACCTTCGCCCCTAGATCCTTCGCCAGGGCATTAAAGGAGCGGTTGCCCTCCTGCGGCTCGCTGACCAGGGCCTTGAGCTGGCTGCTCTTCACCGCGGTCGCCACCCGCTGCAGATCGAGCGGCGAGGGATTGATCTCAGGCACATCCACCAGGTATTCAGCCTTGAGGCCATAGCGCTGGGCGAAGTAGGGGGCGAAGTCGTGGAAGGCCACGAACGTTTTGCCCCGATAGGACTGGAGCTGAGCGGCGATCTCGCTGTTCAACTTGTTCAGCTCGGCGGTATAGGCGGCCGCGTTGCGCCGGTATCCCTCCGCGCAGCTGGGATCGGCCTTCACCAGGCCATCGCGGATGGCCTCCACCTGCTGCACGGCCCGCAGTGGATCCAGCCAGATGTGGGGATTCACAGCGCCGTGCTCATGGCCATGCCCGTGGCTCTGCTCCTCGCCATGGCGGTCGTCATGGTGCTTCGTGTCCAGGGTGGCGACGCCGCGGCTGGAATCGATCACCTGCAGCTGGGGATTGCCGGAGGAGGCCACGAGCTTGTCGAGGAAGCTCTCCATCTCCAGGCCGTTCTTCACCAGCACCCGGGCCTGGCGCAGGGCGGTCAGGTCCCCCGGCCTGGCCTGGAAATCGTGGGGGCCAGTGCTGGCAGGGATCAGGGGCGTCACGGTGGCGCAGTCGCCCGCCACGGCGCGAGTGAACAGGGTGATCGGCAGGAAGGTGGTGACCACCTTGAGACCCGTCTGGCCGGCTGCGCCAGTGGCTTCCTGGCGGGGTGCGCCGCAGGCGGCCAACAGCAGGGCCCCAAACAACACACCGGCTCGCTTCAACAGGACCTGGAGCCCGGCAGGAGCACGCATCAGCCGCCTTGCCATGAGAACGATTCTCATTCTAAGCCCGAGACCTGAAGCCTGCCCCAGCGCGCTGGCTCTGCCGTTCGCGCGGCGGAACCGCCACCGGCCACAGCCACCAGCGCCCGTTGGCATCACCGGCCGCCAGGTGCCGGCCATCCGGTCGCCAGGCCAGGACGTTGAAGCCGCTGCCTTGGCCCTCGAGCGGCTGCAGCATCTGGCCTCGGCGATCCCAGAGGGCCACAGTGCCGTCGCTGGAGGCACTGGCCAGCAGGGTGCTCCCGGGCGCAAAGGCCAGCGCATTGACGCGTTTTTCGTGCCATAGCAACGGTTCGGGTTGCCAGGCCTTGGACCCCTGCTTCACCTGCGTCCACAGGATCACCGCCTCAGCAGCGGCACTGGCCAGCAGTGGTGCCAGACGGCCGGGCTGCTCACTCCAGGCCAGCTGGCGCACCTTGGCGGGGAAACCGCTGAATTGCCAGGGCTGGCCGTGGCAGCCCTGGGGCCACACCAGCAGGGAGCGATCCAGCATGCCGCAGGCCAGAT
>JBIIJA010000197.1:0-4832 GCA_044234195.1 Cyanobium sp.
CGTGCTGCTGGAGAGTTGGCTCAAAAACCCCGGCAGGGCCACGGCACGGATGCGATGCAGGGGAAATCTAAGATGGTTTGGCGGGGGCATGGCGGAATCGGTAGACGCAGCGGACTTAAAATCCGCAGGTCGCAAGACTGTGGGAGTTCAAGTCTCCCTGCCCCCATCGCCAAGAAGCCCTGCAGCAACTGGATTCCTCAAAGTGGGCGGGAGCGTGTGTGGCTTTGGGATTAGGCACGATTGATGCACGAAAAAGCCCAAAAAGGCCAAATCAGGCATGCTCGCTATCCCCTCTCCCGGGGCCCGCATCCGACCCGTGTGAACCGGGATCTGAACGATTTGGGCTGCTCCTCCAAATCTTCGCTGGGCATCAGCGGTATCAGCCAGAACTGCCGCTGTGTCTTGCTCCACTTCTGCCGCCAGCCAACCCCGCTCCACAGCCCGCAGGCTCAGCGCCAGGGTATGGGATTGGCCCGCGGCAGCAGCGGAGTGCGGCTCATCCGCGCCTTCGAGGAGGTCTTTGATCCTCTGGGGCTCACGGCCCTCGCCATCCAGGTGTTCACCGGGCTGTGGATGGGCTGGATCTACCTGCGGGGCTTCCAGAACCTGTTCAACCCGGCCAACCGATCGGGATGCTCGTGGGTGTGAAGCTCCTGCTCCGCGCCGGCACCGCCGCCCTTTGTCGTGCATGCCCGGCATTCCAATAGCTCCATTCAGATGACGAACGCCCAGCTCAGCGGTCGGCGGCGACCAGCTCAGCAGTGGGAGCAGGCGGCGTGCGTCCCCCACAGGCTTCCCAGCTGTTGAGCAGTGCAAACAGCTCAGATTGCAGGTTCTGCATCGCGACGATCTTCTCCCTAATTTCCTCGGCTTTGCTGCGGATCCGCTCCTTCAGCTCACTGCAGGTGCAGACGCCCGAACGCCGCGCTTCCAGGATCTGGCGCACGTCTTGCAGGGGGATCTCCATCGTCCGCAGGGTGCGGATCAGGGTGAGCTCGGCGAATACCGCTTCATCGAACAGGCGGTAGCCGCCATCGCTGCGGCTGCTCGGCTGGATCAGCCCTTCATCGCAGTAAAAGCGGATCGTCTTGACGGTGAGGCCAGAGCGTTGGGCGACCTCGCCGATCTTCAGGGGTGAGCTCAGGGACGGGGCAAGCACCACTTGACTCTCCACCTAGGGGAGAGTGCATGGTAGGGCTGGTTTTTTGGCTGCGATCCTGCGATGTGCCCTGCTCCCGTCCTTCTGGCTCTGCTCGGCCTGCTGGCGTCCGCGGTGCCCGCCCGGGCTCAGCTGGATCCCCACCACGACCACCATCAGCACCACCAGATGGGGGCTCCAGCCTCAGGTCCCGGAGGGGGATCAGTGCCGGCTGCCGCCCCCGTTGATCACAGCGCCCACAACCATGAGGTCGGGCCAGCAGGGCGCACCTACGATCTGCGCTGGCTCGATGGGATGGTCCAGCACCACACCGGCGCCCTGCGGATGAGTGAGTTCGTGTTCGACATCGGCCAACCGGGCGTGGGCGCGCTGGCCAAGCAGATTTGGCGCGACCAGGCCCAGGAGATCAAGGCGATGGGCCAATGGCGCAAAGCCTGGTACCCCGAAGCACCCGTCTATCCCGTGGCCCTGAAGACCGGTGGCGATCCCAACAGCATGGAGAGCTTGGAGCGCATGAGTGCCGCTCACATCCAGGCGATGCAGATGATGGGCTCCTCACCCACCCGGGACAACCGCGTCACCTGGTTCCTCGAAGGCATGATCGCCCACCACGGCGGGGCGCTGGTGATGGCCCACGATGCACTCAGGAAGAGCGCCAATCCCACCATCCGACGTCTGGCCCGCGACATCATCGTGGCCCAGCGGCGCGAAATCATCGAGCTGCGCCGCATGCTCCAGCATGACGGCCTCAATAAACCCGAGTACCACCAGTTCGATGCCCTCTTCTCGTTCTGATCAGCGCCTGGGAGTGGCGGCGGTGGCGCTGTTCTTTGCGTTGACGCAACCCAACCAGGTTCTTGCCCATGCCAAGGGTCTTTACAAGACCCAGGCCGAGGCGGAGCAGCGCGCCAAGGAGCTGGGCTGCAAGGGCACCCACCAGAACAATGGGCTGTGGATGCCCTGCAGTGGCGAGGCCATGCTGCACAAGGAGCTGAGGCAGGAGTGAACCCAGTGCCGCGAACTCTCAGCGCTCGGTTCCGCCGGGCCCATCGCCTGGTGGTGCCCCTGGCCGCCGCGCCGCTCCTGCTGACGGCGGCAAGCGGCTCCCTCTACAGCTTGTTGCTGGAGCGTGGCATCGATGCCTTCTGGCTGCTCAAGCTCCACACCGGCAAGTTCGGCCCGATCAACCTGCAGCCCTACTACTCGCTGCTGCTCGGGGTGCTCACCCTGGTGGTGATCGCCTCCGGGCTGGTCCTGCTGCTGTCGAGTAGCCGGACCCGAGGCTGATCGCCGCTCAGCGGATGGCGAGCATCACCGCTCCCATCAGGGTCATGATGAGGTTCTCGGCGAAACTCACCACCCCGAGGGGTGTTCTGGAGTTGCCGCCCACGCAGGCGCAGTTGAGGGCGAGGTGATCGATCAACACCGCCTTGCCCACCGAAACCATCCCCATCGCCCCGAGCCACACAGCCATAGCTCCCACCAGCTGGGCAGCCGCGGCTGACTCGGGTTGGAGCAACACCCCGAGGCCAACCAGCAGCTCGATGCCTGGGTACAGCCGTCCCCAGGATCGGCAGCGCTGGCTGAGCAGGTCGTACTTGCGGAAGCTGGCGGCGAATGCCTGCACATCCATGAGCTTGAGCATGGCCAGCAGACAGATGGCGAGGCCCATGAAGCCGCTGATCCCAACGCTCAGCACCAAGGCCATCAGGCCAGCGGTGGCGAAGACTGCCACCACCGGTGTGTAAGAGATCTCGGCCGTTTCCGGCCTGACGCCCAGCTGTGCGGCCAGCTCGATGTAGCCGCCAATCCTTTCCGGGCCGGCAAAGATTTGAGGCATGCTTGCCACCCCCTGAGCTGCCTTGAAGGCCTCCACCTCCTCAATGCTTGTGAGGCGAAGGTCCTCGAACGGGATTTGTCGCTCCTGCAGCAGACGAAGGGCTCGCAGGCTCCAGGGGCATGGGTGGTCCGGCAGATCCATCCGGTAGAGGCGGACGGCATCAAGGGTGGGGGTGGCCATGGGGAGCCTGGGAGAACGGGATCCCCTCAGCCTGATGGCTCCAGTTACTGGAGAGTCAAGGGCGGCTGTCCGGGTCGCCTGAGAATCCGCGGCTGGTGATCAGCAGAAGCGGCCCGCCTGGTTCTGAGCAGGTTGGAGCGGCGATTGCCCCTGTTTGGGGGCATCGCCAATTGGCCAGTGGCAGGAGGCTGAATCCAACAACAACCCGGAGGTCTGCCATGACGGACTCCATCCAAACGCCCACCCCCCCTGCGTCGGTCACCACGGATTGGCCAGGCACGACCTGCCTGGGTCGCACCTGCCTGAAATGGGGCGACGACGGCGACCTCACATCTGTGGATCTGCTCCTTGTGCTGGAGCGTCTCGCCCAGGTCGACCAGGAGGTGACGGGTCTGAGCACCGACAGCTTTGATGGCCAGCCCTGTCCTTCGATCAGCTGAAGGCCTTCCTCCGGCAGATGCAGGATGACTCGAGCCTGAGGCAGGCCGTGCAGGCAGCCGCCATCGCCGATGATGTGGCCCAGCTCGCCGCCATGCTCGGCTACGAGTTCTCCGGCGATGAGCTGCTGCGTCTGTCGGGCCTGAAGGTGGGCCGGGTGACCGTGACCAAGCAGGACACTTCAGTTGCAACCAAATGAGCACGATCGAGGCCGCCGTTCCTAGCGTGGTATCACTCTGAGAAGAGGTTCCCATGGCTACCTGCGATCTGCCGGCCCCCGAGGTCGAGCATCCGTCTGCTGCAGCGTTGCATCAGCTCAAGGAGTTGTTGCAGGGCGACCCCGCCTTTGCCCAGGCCCTGCGTGCCACCGAGTCCACGGAAGCGGCGGCGCGGTTGGCCGCCGAGCACGGCGTTGTGGTGACGCCAGAGGCGCTCTGGCGCCATCGCGGCACCCTGGTCAGCGGCGGCATGCCCACCTGGAGGGGATGAGGCTGCGCTGGAGCGATCGTTCCCCATCCGGGGGGGACGCTCCAGTGCATATAAGCCAGTGCATATAAGTAGGTGACACCGCGGCTGATTCCGCTCTGGCGTCCGTGATGGCCCACGGCAACCCGTCGCCCCCAGTTGGTCCCATGCCGCAGCAAGATCACATGGGCATGTTCTGGTGATCAGCTTGTCGGCGCAGGAGGCGCAGGAAGCACCACAGCAGGAGAAGGGGAGAACAATGGCCTACTCGGCTGCGGCATCCAAAATCGACTGGTCATCGGCGCAGTCGACCGTTTGATTGAGCCCCTCGCTGGCATTGATCAGGGTGACCTTGTAGGTGGCCAGCAATGCTCTGGGCCGAGCCGGATCCGGTGCGGGTGCTGATCAGCGGCGGCCCCGGAGCGCTAAAGCGTTTATTTGTATACATTTTGGAGGTCTGTATCAGGCGTCGATGGCTGGCAAACGCTGCTCCTCCAGCCGTGAGGGCAAGGTGCTGCTCTCCTGCTGGATCTCGCAAGAGCTGCACATGGAGCTCGATCCCACGGGCGCACGCAGATGGGGATGGAGGAGATGATCGCCGCCTACCTGGCGTCCCAGAAGGAGTGCTGAGGCCATGGGCGGCAGCCATCACGACCATGGGCATGGGCATGGGCATCACCACCACGACAGCGGCAGTCGCTCCGGCAGTGCGTTCCGTTGGAGCATCGTTCTCAACACCGGTCTGACCGC
>JBIIJA010000355.1:0-3012 GCA_044234195.1 Cyanobium sp.
GCTGCGGCCATGGGTTCCAAAACAATTTGACAGCATGAGGCCATGCTGACCTATCTCGACCACCACGCCACCACCCCCTGTGCCACCGAGGTGCTGGAGGCCATGGCGCCCTGGTGGCAGAAGCAGTTCGCCAATCCCTCCAGTCGGCTTTATCGCCCGGGCCTGGAGGCCTCCGCCGCGGTGGAGCAGGCCCGCGCCCAGGTGGGCCAAGCCCTGGGGATGGGGGAGGAGGCGGTGGTGTTCACCAGCGGCGCCACCGAAGCCAACAACCTCGCTCTGCGCGGCGTCGTGGAGGCGGCCCAGGACGGGGGCAACCCGCGCCGCGGCCTGGTGACCCTGGCCACCGAGCACCGGGCCGTGCTCGACCCCCTCGCCGCCCTGGCCCGCCGCGGCCATCCCCTCACCGTGCTGCCGGTGGAGGCCGACGGCCTGGTGGATCTGGGCCGGCTGGAGGCCGCCCTCGGCCCGGGCACTCTCCTGCTCTCCGTGATGGCGGCCAACAATGAGATCGGGGTGCTGCAGCCCCTGGAAGCCATCGGGGCCCTCTGCCGCCGCCAGGGGGTGCTGCTGCACTGCGACGCCGCCCAGGCGGTGGGCCACATCCCGCTCTCCATGGCGGAGCTGGGGGTGGATCTGCTCAGCCTCAGCGCCCACAAGATCTATGGACCCAAGGGGGTGGGGGCCCTGTTGATCCGTCCCGGAGTGGCCATCGCCCCCCAGCAACTGGGGGGCGGCCAGGAGCGGGGCCTGCGGGCCGGCACCCTCCCGGTGCCCCTGATCGTCGGGCTGGGGGCCGCCCTGCGGCTGGCCCTGGCCGATCGCCAGGAGCGAGGGGCACGGCTGGGGGCCCTGCGGGATCGGCTCTGGCACCAGCTGGAGGCCCTGGGCGGCATCACCCGCAACGGCTCAGCCAGCCACGCTCTCCCCCACAACCTCAATGTCTGCGTGGCCGGCGTGGATGGCACCCGCCTGCACCAGCTCTTGCGGCGCCAGCTGGCGGTGAGCAGCGGCTCGGCCTGCAGCCAGGGCAGCCCCTCCCATGTGCTGGCGGCCCTGGGCCGCAGCCGGCAAGAGGCGGCGGCCTCCATCCGCTTTGGGTTGGGCCGGGGCACCAGTGAGGCGGAGGTGGCCGCCGCCATCGCCGCCGTGGACCAGGCGCTGCTCACTCTGCGCCGCCCTGCCTAGCTTGTGGGGGCTGTGAGCCCCTGCTCCATGACCTCGCCCCAGTTGCGCCCACGCCTCGATGTGGGGCGAGCCCTGCGGGAGGGTTGGCAAGCCTTCTGCCGGGCTCCCTGGGCCTTTGTGGGTTACACCCTGCTGCTGGCGGCCCTGCAGCTGACCTTGCAGGCTCTGCAGCCGAGCCTCTCGGTGGACAAGCTCCCGCCGCCGATCGACCCGGAGGCCCTGGCCCACGAATGGGGGATCCTGCTGCCCTGGCTGCGCTATGCCACTGTCAGCCTTTGCCTTTTGGCCCTCAACGTGTTGGCGGGCGTGGTGCTCAACCTGTGGGGCACCTGCGGGCTGGTGCGGGGGGCCTGGGTGGCCCTGGGGGGCGGGCGACCCAACTTGTCCACCTTCACCCACTGGGATCCCCGGGCCCTGTTGCGGCTCTACCTGCCTGGTTTTCTCCTCGGCTGCGGAGTGGTGGCCGCCGTGGCCATGGCGCTGATGGTGGCGGTGGTGTTGAGCCAGGCCAATATCCTTTTGGCGCTGCTGCCTGGCCTGCTCCTGTTGGCAGGTGCGCTCTATCTCAGCCTGAGCCAGGCCTTTCTGCCCCAGGTGGCCCTGCTGCGTGAAGACCATCCCTTTGCCGCCCTGGCACAGGGTTTTGAAGTGGTGGGCCCGGCCTGGCCCCAAGTGGTGCTGCTGACGCTGCTCACAACGGGTTTGTTGGTGGTGGGTTTGCTGGCGGCCGTGGTGGGGATTGTTGTGGCCATGCCAGTGGTCGTCTGCGTGAGCACCGCCGCCTACCGGCAGCTCTTTGGGACCACCGACCACACCGGTTTCCTCCGCTGCCTGCCGTCGGCCGCCCTCTAGGCGAAGGGCCCCGCCGTCAGCAACACAAACCCCAGCACTCCCACCACCGCCAGGATGAATTGGGCGAGGCGGCTGACCAGCATCCCCGCCACCACAGCCAACCCCACCAGCAAAGAGCGCCTGAGGCGAAGCAAACCAAAGGGTCCCAGGGAGGTGGGGGCGGTCAGCAGTTCCCCGATCGCCGCCCCGAGCAAGGGCCCCACCAGGGCTCCCACGAGGGGCCCGCCCACCGGCAGAGCCGGCAGCAAGCCCACCAATCCCGCCACCAGTCCCAGGCCCGAGCCGATGTAGGCCCAGCGGGTGGCCTGCATGCGGGCAGCTCCGAGCACCAGCCCCAAGGCATCGGCGCCCCAGCCCAGCAACAGAATCACCCCAGCCAGGAGCAGGGCCGGCCAGCCCGCGCTCCAGCCCACGGCCCAAAGCCAGAGCAGGGCGCCCAGGGGCAACAGGGCGAGCCCAGGAAGCACAGGGAGCAAAGTGCCTGGAATGGCCAGCAGCTGCACCCCCAGGGCCGCCCACCAGAGCCAATCGCTGCGGGCGAGGTGGGGCACCGAGAGCTGGGGGAGATCCAACGGGAAAGCCAACCGGGAAACGCGCTGGGTGGCCGCAAAGGCCTCAATCAGATCGTAGGGCGGGCGATGCCCAGGGCCCTGGAATCCAGGGGAGAGGTCTCAGGGCAGCGGCCCCAAGCCCGAGGCCGCCGGTTCGCAGGCGAAATCCTGGATGTCGCCCAGGGGGCGACGCAGCCGGAAGCGGGGATGGGTGGGATCCTCCAGGCTCCACCACCATTTGCCGTCGCTGAAGCTGGCGGGGCCGGCGTTGTTGGTGCGGGGCAGCTGCAGGCTGAGCCCGCGCCAAGCCAACACCACCGAGCCGCCCACAGGCACCGGGGCGGTGCTGGGATCGGGAATGGAGGGATCGTCCATCGGGCCCTTCACCAGCAGAGCCGTCAGGGAGTCGCCATCGCAGCGGTAG
>JBIIJA010000200.1:0-4823 GCA_044234195.1 Cyanobium sp.
GGAACACATTCCCACCAACTCCCAGAAGACATAGATCTCCAAGAGGTTTGGGCTGATCACGAGCCCCAGCATCGAGCTGCTGAAGAGGGCGAGATAGGTGAAGAAGCGCACATAGCCCTTGTCGTGGGCCATGTAGCCATCGGAGTAGACCATCACCAACAGGGCGATGGTGGTGACGAGTGCGAGCATCACGGCTCCCAGGGGGTCAACCCGATACCCCATCTGCAGGTTGAACGTGCCCGCACTGGCCCAGTCAAACAGCACCTCCCGGGGTGCCGCCCCCGCCAGCTGCTCCACCAACACCGCAAAACTCAACACCGCAGCTGCGCCCACGCAGGTGATGAGAAACCAGGCCACCGGCTTGCGGAGGCGGTTCACGGTGCGGTTGAAGCTCAACAGGCCAAGGCCGGTGACGCAAGCCCCCAGAAGCGGCAGAAGGGGTATCAACCAGGCCAGGTCAGCAGCGGGCATCCCGAGAGATCGTCGCTTGTGGAGTGTAGTCAGGATGGACCCTGGATTCCGCTGCCCATGGCACCTCAGCCAAGCCAATGGGCCAAGGCAGTGCGAGAGAAGGCCGTGCTGGCCCATCCGATCCATTGGTGGGCCCACCACAGCACACCCACGGCCACGGCGATGCCCAGCTGGGATGGCCGAAGAAACTCCCTGAGCTGAAGCTCTTGCCGCCCAGCCAACACAGCCTGAAAGGGAAGAATGGAGGTGCTTGCCCGCAGCTCCTCGAACGCGGCTCCAAAGCGGATGCGCAGCCTCCGGTCGCCGTGCCACACGGCAAACGCATGGTGGGCAATCAGCCCCAGGCAGGTGACGACCATGAAACTGGTGCCGATCCACAGCAGATGGGTGGTGCACCACAGCACCTGCCCCACGGCCTGGGGATGGCGGCTGATCCGAATGATGCCCGTGGTGTAGAGACGCACCTGGGGCTTGAGCACCGAGGGAATCTCCAGAAGGTTGTAGGTGGCGGGATAGAGGAAAAAGAAGCTAAGGGCAGTTCCCCCCCACACCACCGGGAAGACCCAGGGCTGATCCTGCAGGTTCCAGAGGCGGATACCGTCGTAGCGATGGCTCAGGAAATAGGCGATCAGCAGGGTTGCTGCTGGCACGCTCACCCCGGCGAAGAGCAGGCGCCATGCCCGCTCCCCGATCCGATCGGCCCCCCAGGGCCTCAGGGCGGCGCCCCCGCTGTGCACAACGGCAAAGCTCAGTAAGAGCAGGGCCATCACCCAACTGCTGTGGTGCGGGGAGGTGGCCATGGGTGGAGCGTCGTGAAGCAAGTGCTGTCGCGTCAGTCTGCCAACCGGCAACCCCCTTACAGTTGTCCCCGACTTGTCGGTTCAGCCATCGGCCAACCCGAGGACCCTTCCACGGACCACACCGAGGACCACCAGAGCCCATGGCAGATCTGCCTTTCACCCTTGATCAGCTGCGCATCCTTCGGGCGATTGCCAGTGAGGGCAGCTTTAAAAAAGCTGCCGACAGCCTCTATGTGACCCAGCCGGCCGTCAGCTTGCAAATTCAGAACCTGGAGAAGCAGCTGGATGTCGCCCTGTTCGATCGGGGCGGACGGAAAGCCCAACTCACAGAAGCGGGCCATCTGCTGCTCAGCTATTGCGACAGGATCCTGAGCCAGTGTCAGGAAGCCTGCAGGGCGCTCGATGATCTCCACAACCTCAAGGGGGGGTCATTGATTGTGGGTGCCAGCCAAACCACGGGCACCTATCTCATGCCGAGGATGATCGGCCTGTTTCGCCAGAAGTATCCCGATGTGGCGGTGCAGCTCCAGGTGCACAGCACCCGCCGCACGGCCTGGGGGGTGGCCAATGGCCAAGTGGATCTGGCCATTATTGGGGGTGAATTGCCCCCCGACCTCAGCGAGCTCCTGCAGGTGGTGCCCTATGCCAACGATGAGCTCGCCCTGGTGTTGCCGCCCAAGCATCCCCTCTCCCGCTTGCCCGAACTCACCAAGGAGGATCTTTACCGGCTGGGATTCGTCTGCCTGGATGCCCAGTCCACCACCCGCAAGATGGTGGATCAGCTGCTGTCACGCTCGAAGCTGGATGTGGGAAGGATGAAGATCGAAATGGAGCTCAACTCCTTTGAAGCCATCAAAAATGCCGTGCAGTCTGGCCTTGGAGCAGCCTTCTTGCCCGTGGTGTCCATCGAACGGGAACTGGCCTCAGGCAGCCTGCATCGGCCCCAGGTGGCCGATCTTCAGGTGCGCAGACAACTCAAACTGATTAGTCATCCAGCCCGCTATTGCTCCAGGGCTGCGGAGGCCTTTCGACGGGAGGTGCTGCCTGTGTTCGCGAGCCCGGAAAGCCCCTTGCGGCAAAACTCCCAGCCCAGGGCCAATGAATCCACGGGTCCGGTGTTGCAGCCTCAGGCTTAGAACTGATCGCCCTCTGGGGTGACCCCAGCGGCATCGTCGGCAACCCCGGCCGCTCCCGGCACTTGAAACTTGTTGCCACTGAGATCGGTTTGATACACGCAGCGCACAATTGGCTTATCGCGGATCGAGCCGATGTAGGCAAAGGTGTTCATTCGCTGCTTGCATTCCCGCATCTGTTCAGCGGTGACGGCTCCCTGTTTTTGCAACACCGCCCAGTTTTCCCTGCGAATCACACACCCAGGCTGGAGCGTGGGCTGGGTGACAAAGCTGCTGCTGGGGTTCATGGTGGTGTACAGCTCGATATCCATCACAAACGCGCTCGCTCCCCACTGTTTGCAGAATTCCGGGTCTGGCACAGCCATATCCAGCTGTTGGCTGCTGGCAATGTTTCCTTGGTTGCCCTGGGTCGTGCTCGTTACCGCACTGCCAATGCCGATGCCCACCACGAGCACTCCAGCCAGGAGGGCGGCCGTGCCTACGTTGAAACCGCCCCCTCCAGGGCCTCCGCCTCCCGGCGACTGAGGGCCACGGGGCCCACCCCGATCGGCCACGCCGGCCGGTTGGCGATAGCGGTGATCCCGCTCCGAGCGATCGAAGGCCTGGGAGCGCCCATCCCAACTGTCCATGTCGTCTCGGGCTGAACGCCAGCCCCGTGGATCAGAGGGGCCGCTGCGATTGTCTGGGCGGGAACGGCTCACAGGGATTCAGGGCTGCGGGGCAGGCCCATCGAATAATTGAGAACGCGGCACGCTGGGTTGTAGCGCAATTCCCCGGCCTGGAGCAGCTGGCGGATGGCCCCCTCTAGCTCCGAGCCAATGGTGCGGAGGGTGTAATCGCTGAGATCCTCCCCGGCATGGGCCTCGACGAGGTCGCGGAAGCGATCTTGAATCTTGCTGACCGCGGCTTCGTCCCAGAGAAACTCTTGATCCGGATCCAGATCGAGGGTGAGTTGGCCCTGATCGGCCACCAGGTCGCCATTCTCCACGCGGGCCGTAAACAAACGCACATGGCGCGTGGTGGATTTCAAGAGCGTGTCGGCCATGGGCTGGCAGGGGGGTGGGATCCACGGAGAGGTTGGCGAGAACTCTAGGGAGGGGTGGGACTTCTGCGCTTTGGTGCTTCAGACCGATAAGGTTGCCGGCAGTGTTCAGTTCAGCCATGCGCGTCGCCATTGCAGGAGCCGGACTCTCTGGCTTGTCCTGCGCCAAGTATCTGTGCGATGCCGGCCTCACCCCCGTGGTCTACGAGGCGAGGGATGTGCTTGGGGGCAAGGTGGCGGCCTGGCAAGACAGTGAGGGTGATTGGTATGAGACGGGATTGCATATCTTTTTTGGGGCTTATCGCAACATGCGGCAGCTCTTTGCAGAGTTGGATATTGAGGATCGGTTGCAGTGGAAAAGCCACTCGATGATCTTCAATCAGCGGGACGTGCCAGGCACTTACAGCCGCTTCGACTTTCCGGATCTGCCCGCCCCCATCAACGGAGTGGCCGCGATTCTTTCCAATAACGACATGCTCACTTGGCCTGAGAAAATTGCCTTCGGTTTGGGCTTGGTCCCCGCCATGCTGCGTGGGCAGGGTTATGTGGAAGATTGCGACCGTTACTCTTGGAGTGAATGGCTAAAGATTCACAGAATTCCGGAGCGGGTGAACGATGAAGTGTTTCTTGCGATGAGCAAGGCCTTGAATTTCATTGGGCCCGATGAAATCTCCAGCACGGTGGTGCTCACTGCCCGGGGCGGAGAGGTGGTGATGGAACGTGCCTTGCGTAGCATTGAGCTACGTGAGGATGGCAGCGTTGCTGCTTTCAAAATGGGGGGGCGAGGTGAGGGTCCGACTCATGTTGTGGCCGATGCCTATGTGAGCGCGCTGCCGGTGGATCCCTTGAAACTCCTCTTGCCTGAGTCATGGAAGACGATGCCCTATTTCTCAAAGCTTTCTGGCTTGAATGGAGTGCCGGTCATCAATATTCATCTTTGGTTTGATCGCAAGCTCACTGATATTGATCATTTGCTCTTCAGCCGAAGCGAGCTTCTCAGTGTGTATGCAGACATGAGCAATACCTGCCGGGAATACGCCGATCCCGATCGCTCCATGTTGGAGCTGGTTTTTGCCCCTGCCAAGGATTGGATCGGCAGGTCGGATGCGGACATTGTTGCCGCCACGATGGAGGAACTCAAGCGGCTCTTCCCCCAACATTTCTCTACGGAAAACCCGGCTGTATTGCGCAAGTCAATAGTGGTCAAGACACCTCTTTCTGTCTATAAAACCGTGCCGGGTTGTCAACAGCTTCGTCCGGATCAAAAATCTCCCATCAGCAATTTCTTTCTCGCGGGCGACTACACCATGCAACGCTACCTTGCCTCGATGGAAGGGGCCGTGCTTAGCGGCAAACTGTGTGCTCAAGCCATCGCGG
>JBIIJA010000202.1:0-4784 GCA_044234195.1 Cyanobium sp.
AATTCCGGGGCTGATGACTACCTCACCAAGCCATTTGATCTTGAGGAGCTCATGGTGCGCGTCAAAGCACTGCTGCGCCGCAGTGAAAGGGCTCCTCTCTCGACGAAGCACAATGAAATTCTGAGCTTTTCCTGCCTCACCCTTGTGCCTGAGCGGTTTGAGGCCATCTGGTTTGATCTGCCGGTGCGGCTCACCCACCTTGAATTCGAGCTGTTGCACTGCCTGCTGCAGCGCCACGGCCAGACGGTGGCCCCCTCCCTGATCCTCAAGGAGGTCTGGGGCTACGAACCGGACGACGACATCGAAACGATCCGCGTGCACGTGCGCCATCTGCGCACCAAGCTGGAGCCCGATCCCCGCAAGCCCCGCTTCATCAAAACGGTCTACGGCGCCGGCTATTGCCTGGAACTCCCCACGGAAGAACAGCTCAAGGAGCTGGCCCCCCTCATCGCTGAATCCCGCCAGGCTTCCTAACCAATCGGGATCTGGAAGCCCCCTAGCGAATCAGGCCCAGCTCCAGCAGGGTCACCTCCCAAGCCAGACGAGGTTGGACGTGGCTCAGGAGATGTCTGCGCAACACTTCTAAGCGGTCCATCTGCCTGGGATCTCTGTGGCTCTGCCACAACCCCGCTTGCCACCAGTTGAGCAGCCAGAGTTGTTGCTCGCCATCGAGCCCTTCGCTGATGTCGCGGGCCAACTCAAGGGCTCCCAGGGGGTTGGAGGGAAGATCCCCAAGCCTGGCCGCCAGCCCCTCCGGCAGTCGCTCCCACTGGTGGCGGTGCATCAAGAGAGCTCCGGGAGAACCCGCCGCCATCGCCAGCAGTTGGTGGGCATCAGGCTGGTGGAGAACCCTGGCCTCTTCCAGAGGTGTGGTCCGAGCCAGCACCTCGGCCATCAGGGAGGGCGAGAGGGGCTGGAAGGGGATCCTTTGGCAGCGGGAGCGAATGGTGACGAGGAGCTTTTCTGGGGCGGAACTGAGGAGAATCAGCAAGCCTTCGCCAGGTTCTTCGAGGGTTTTCAGCAGGGCGTTGGCCGCTGGCTCCGCCATGGCCTCCGCACTCTCGATCACCACCAGGGGCCTGGGGGATTCGATAGGCCGACGCGCCAGAAACCGGCTCACCTCCCTCACCTGCTCCAGCCTGATCTGGGCAGGAGTGCGGCGGCTGACCCCCATCTCCTCCGCCAAGGACACCCCCACCAGCTGTCCCTGGTGCTGATAGGTGGGCTCTAGCCAGAGCAGATCTGCCACGTTGCCCTGGGCCAGGCGCCGTCGCAGTTCGGGCTGGCCCCTTCCCCCCGTGAGCACCCCCTCGAGAAAGCGAAGCGCCGCGAGGCGCCGACCCACCCCTTCGGGTCCGGCGAAGAGATAGGCCGGAGCCAGCCTTCCTCGTTGGAGAGCTGCCTGCAGGAGCTGGATGGCGAGGGACTGACCCACCAGCTCAGCAAACAGGGGGGCTTCAGCCATGGGGGGCCACCCCGTCCTCCCGGCCGGAGAAGTGAGCCAGCAAAGCCTGGCGACACCGCTCACTCACCAGCTCCGGCTCCCCGAGGGCCTCCACGCGCCGCCACCCCTCGCCTGTTGCCAGCGATTGGAATCCCGTGAGCACCCGTTGGAGAAACGCCTCCCCCTCAGCCTCGATACGGTCCATTCCCCTGTGGCGTCGCCGCTGGAGGGCCTCCTCCAAGGGCACATCCAGCCACAGGGTGAGATCGGGCCGGAGGCCATCGGTGGCGAACTGCTCCAGCTGGCGGATGGCCTCCAAGGGGAGGCCGCGGCCATGGCCCTGATAGGCCGCCGTTGAGCCCGTGAACCGATCGGAGAGCACCCAGTGGCCCGCCGCCAGGGAGGGCTCGATGCGCTCCACCACATGCTGGGCCCGATCAGCCGCATAGAGGAGGAGCTCGGCTCTCTCCGCTGGCACCTGATCGGCGGGAGGGTGAAGGAGAAGATCTCGCAAGGCCTGGCCAAAGTCTGTGCCCCCAGGCTCCCGGGTCACCACCACCTCTGCCGCCGGGGGCATCAACCCGCTCAGGGGCAACCAGTGGCGCAAGGCCTCGATCTGGGTGGTTTTGCCGCAGCCATCGATGCCTTCCAGCACCACCAAGCGTCCCCTAATGACCATGGCTTGGGTCGATCGGCAGGGCTCCTGGCTCCCCCTGGAGCAACAGGGCATTGAGGACCACAGTGATGGAACTGCACGCCATCAGCAGTGCCGCCAAGGGGGGGGTGAGTTGGAGCCCAAAAGCTGGGAGCAGGGCTCCAGCAGCGATGGGCAACACGATCAGGTTGTAGCCGAAGGCCCAGGCCAAATTTTGACGCACCTTGGCCATGGTGCTGCGGGCCAGGGAGAGGGCCTTCACCACGTCCATCAGCCGATCGCCCATCACCACCACATCCGCGGAATCCTGGGCAATTTGGGTGCCCGTGCCCACAGCGATCCCCAGATCAGCAGCGGCCAAAGCCGGGGCATCGTTGATGCCATCGCCCACCATGGCCACCGGGCCATGGGAACGCCATCTCGCGAGCGCGTCCACTTTTTCCTCAGGACGAAGACTCCAGGCCAGCTCCCCTTCCTCCAGGCCCAGCTGGGAGGCGAGGTGGCGCACGCTGCCCTCCCGATCGCCACTGAGCAAACCCACCGCCAGCCCCTGGTGGCGCAGGGCCTGCAGGCTTGTGGCAGCGTCGGGGCGGGGTTGATCCTCTACGGCAATCACCCCCAGTAACCTTTCCCCCTCTGCCACACCGATCAGGGTGGCGTGGGAGAGGTGGGTGGAGGCCAACACCGCCGTCGCTGTGGGGGGCAAGGCAAGCCCGTTGTCGAGCAGCCAGGGGAGACGCCCCACCCCAATTGGATCGGGCAGGCCCTCAAGCCTGCCCTCAATGCCTTGACCAGGCTGGGTTCGGCTCTCCACCACGGCCAACAGGGGCAGGCTCCTGTGCTGGGCCTCCTGGAGCAGGGCATGGGCCAAGGGATGGCGGCTCTGCTGCTCCAGGCTCGCCGCCACCTGGAGCATCCACAGGGCATCAACGTCCGCGCGCCCGTTCTGTGCTGGCTCCTGGGGGAAGGGCTCCAGGGTGGTCACCAGGGGGCGACCGACAGTGAGAGTCCCGGTTTTATCGAACACCACGGCGCCGAGATGGGCTGCCATTTCGATGGCGTCACCACCGCGGAACAAGACCCCCGAACGGGCCGCGACGGCGCTGCCCACACTGATGGCCGTCGGCGTGGCCAGACCCAGAGCGCAGGGACAAGCCACCACCAGCACGGAAATCGCCAACTGGAGCGCCAAACCCAGGGGGGTCGAGCCCACGGCCAAAGCACCATGCCCCAGGTGGGCTGAGTGGGGACTGAACCCTCCGGAGGGGGGATGGAGCACCCCAGGCCAGAGCCGTGTCCCCCAGAGCCACCAAAAGAGGAAGGTGGAAGCGGCCAGGGCCAGCACCAACTGGGTGAATCGGCCCGCCACGCGATCGGCCATCCCCTGAATGGGGGCCTTGCGGGCTTGGGCTTGTTCCACAAGGTGGACGATCCTGGCGATGGCGCTCTGGTGGCCGCAGCGGGTGGCCTCCACCACCAGGGGCGCCTCCAGATTCAGGCTGCCCGCATCCAGCTCACTTCCTTCGACGGCCTGAAAGGGAAGGGGTTCCCCCGTGAGGGCAGAGCGATCCACGGCGGAGGTGCCACTGCGCACCACCCCATCCACAGGAAGACGGTCGCCCGGAAGCACCAGCAACCGATCCCCAGGGCGGAGCCCTCCCGAACGGACCGGGCGAGGGGGTCCCCCATCCATCACCAGCAGGGCCTCCTGTGGCTGGAGGGCCGCCAGCTCCTCAATGGCCCGACAGCTGCGATAGCGAGCGCGCTCTTCAAGAAAGCGCCCGGCCAAGACAAACCCGAGCAGCATCACTGGCTCATTGAAAAAACAGGGCAATTGGCTGGTAGGCCAGAGCCAGCCCACCGCGCTGGCCAGATAGGCACTTCCCATGCCCAGCCCCACCAAAGTGTCCATGCCGGGGTGGCCCGCCAGGGCGGATCGAAGCCCCGTGGTCAGGATCGGGCGCCCCGGGCCGGCCAACGCAAGGGTGGCCATGAGCCCATGGAACCAGGGCGCTTGAAACAGGGCCAAACCCCTCGGCCATGCCTGAGGCGCCGCCATGGCCCAGTGGCCCAACGTCGAGAGCAACACCAGCAGCAGGGCCACAAGCAGCTGACGCCAGTGCTGCCACCAGCTTTGTTGGCGGAGCTTCTCCTGACGGTTCAGAACACCGTCCTCCCCCTCCTGGCGCAGCCGCCCCTCAAACCCCAAGCTCCGCAAGCTCTGCAACAGGGGGGCCACCCCCTCTGCCCCAGGCTCCAGCTCAACCCAAGCGGTACGGGTGAGGAGATTCACACTGGCTTGCTTCACCCCAGGTTGCTGCTGCAGGCGTTGTTCCACCGCCCTCACACAGCTTCCGCACTTCATGCCCTCCACATCGAGCAACATCCCACTCGCACTAGACGCCAGGGGAGACGGCCGATCCGCAGGCTCCGAAATCCCTACGGAGCCACTGGGGGAGGTGAAGATGCCGCTGGGGGAGGAGGGCAACGGGCGGATCAAGAAAACCTTCCAACCCTAGGCAGCCTGAGCCTGGTGCAACGGTTGGTGGCCTAAGCAGGCAGGATGGAAGCCTGATTGACTAGGCGCCGTGCCCCGTTCCCAGCGCAACGACAACTTCATCGATAAGAGCTTCACCGTGATGGCCGACCTGATCGTGAAGCTGCTGCCGATCGACGCCAAGGCCA
>JBIIJA010000006.1:0-16841 GCA_044234195.1 Cyanobium sp.
ATTCGGCAATGTTGACGTCAAAAACAGGACCAGTTTGGGTGGCTATAGCGATTGTCAAATCGCTAAAACAGGTCGGGTTTTCAGAATAAGTGGGATAGGCCGGAACAACCATATAAAGATCATATGCTGCCATCGGCATCTCCGCTGCATTTGCATATTCTCCATAAGGATCTGGCAGCGCTGCATAGTACGGATACGCATCCTGGCCGGAGGTTAAGGGATACTGGCCAGTTGGGTGACTTGGAACACCATTGCCCGTGAAATAGCGCAGCCCATTGTCCACCCAAGTCTTGAATACCGGGTTCCAACCCACTTCCCCTTCAACATATGGGATTTGTGCGGTGATCACTTTTTGACCATCAACCCACGGGATGTCAGGTTTTGTGATGCTTATGCCAGTAGTGTTGATTCCTGTGAAAGAACTACATAGAAACGTTTGGTTTTTAGCGGGCACACCGAATCCCGTGCCGGTGGTTGGCGTCTTCAGAAAACTTGGCGCGCTAGGGTCGTGAGGGAACATATGAGCAAGGCTAGGAATGGCGTATAGCGGCAGACTGGCTATCACAAAAATCCTGACCAATCGACGGCCAAATAGCCTGAATGTAAACTTTCTACCAACTTCAGTGCTAGCAAGGAGCGAATTGTTGTTCCTTTCGTCAATGAGTTGTAAGACCATGCTGATTGCAATCAGTATCTTCCAGACCTTATGTACCCCCATGGCTTGACGTCTATCGTCCTTGGACGATAAGTTTTTCTGATTACCAAGCTTTGTTTGGTGGTCTCCTCCAAGGCCTGCGGGGTTCTGTCAAAACTCAGCATTACCTTGTGGTCTGGCCCAAACCGCCCGGTTGATCAGCTGCTCTAGGCCCGTCAATCGTCCCAAGACGATACTTTTGTTACGCTCACTCACGGCTTCTCAAGTGTTCGCGCGAGAGCATTGAAGCCAAGGCTGATGGCGCGAAGCAGGGCTTTTTGGCGATTGTTGACGTCCAACCTTTGCAACAGGTTGGAGCTGTAGGTCTGCACGGTTCGCACCGATAATCCAAGCCGGTTTGCCGTCTCTTGATTGCTCAGGCCAAGGGCATAGGCCTCCAGCAATTGCCGCTCACGCAGGCTGAGCGGAAACGTGCCCTCGGCAGGGTGTGAGGGCTCCTGATTGCGCTCATGGAAGTGCTGCAGAATCCTCGGGCTGTTGTAACTGGTGTTGGTGACGACGGCCATTGACATGAGCGTCATTGTCTCCGTATGGATGAGAAGGTCCTGGTCGGAAACAAGGATGGGATTGGCTGGAGAAGGGCTGAGCCTGTCTAGGTTGGTGATGAACGCAACGGTCCTGAGGTTTGGTTGGATCGCCCTGGATTGAACGGCAAGCTCCTCCAGCGCCATGTCTGGCAGGTCATCAGCCATCGCCAAAATTCCTGGCTTCACAGCAGCGATCAGTTCCATGGCTGAGGCTCCTGTGGTGCAAGCGCCCAAGCAATGATACTTTGTTCGGCCCATACCCAGATAAAGATTGGCCAGCAGGAATTGGCAGTTCGAGGCATAGACAACTGTGGGCTCAAATCCAGAGGAGAGACAGGCCAGCAGAAATCTGCCCTGAAATCCGCCAACCGCATGGCGTAATTGCTCGTGTGGAATAATCATTCCTCTTCAGAGGGGATGGTCGGATCTGTTGGCTGCTCGCCCGCCCCCACGGCCACCACCAGCCGCAGCACCCGCTCGGCCGCATCCGCCAGCAATTCCGGCGACCTTGCCATTGCGGTGGCCAGATCCATGGGCCCGTTCACCAACGAGAACAGGCTGCTGACGCCGATGGCGTGGAGCGCACCAGCCCCCGCACCGATCTCTCCAGCGATCACCACCACCGGCACACCGGCGTCAGCAGCGGCGCGGGCCACGCCGCTGATGGTTTTGCCAAAGGCTGTTTGCGCGTCCACGCGCCCTTCGCCGGTGAGCACCAGATCGGCTCCCTCCAAGGCCTCCGCAAAGCCGCTGGCCGCCAACACCAGCTCGATCCCCGGGCGAAACTCCCCATCGGTGAGGGCCATCAGCATGGCCCCCACGCCCCCGGCGGCGCCCGCGCCGGGCCGCTCCCGCACCCGCCGGCCTGTAGCCTCCTCCAGCAGATCGATCAGATGGGCCAGGCCTGCCTCCAGCTCCGCCGCGATCGCGGGGGTGGCTCCTTTCTGGGGGCCGTACACCGCTGTGGCGCCATGGGGCCCCAGCAGCGGGTTGTCGACATCGCAGGCCACGTCCAGCCGGCAGCGAGCCAGCCCCGGATGGAGCCCGGAGAGATCAAGGGCGGCCACTTTCTTCAGCCCCCCGCCGCAAAGGGGCTCGAGGATGGGTTGGCCATCGCTGCCCAGGAAGCGCACCCCCAGGGCCTGGGCCATGCCGGCGCCCAAGTCATTGGTGGCCGAGCCGCCGATGCCCAAGATGAGGTGGCGTGCTCCGGCGTTGAGGGCGGTGGCGATCAGCTCGCCGGTGCCGTAGCTGGTGGTGTGCAGTGGATTGCGCCGCTCCGGGCTCACTAGCGGCAGCCCGGAAGCGCTGGCCATCTCCAGCACTGCCCTGCCCTCCCCCAGCCAGCCCAGCTGCGCCTCCACCCGCGCCCGCTCCCCAGGCAGCGGACCGCACACCGGCACCGTCTGGATGCAGCCGCCGGTGGCGGCCACCAGCGCCTCGGTGGTGCCCTCGCCCCCATCGGCCACCGGGATCGCCCGGATCTCGGCCTCCGGCACCACCCGGCGGATCCCCTTTGTCATTGCCGCGCACACCTGGGGGGCGCTCAGAGAGCCCTTGAAGGAATCGGGGGCGAGCACCAGTCGCATGGGCCTAGGGCAAGTGGTGGAGATGGCTGTGGGCCTGGAGGGGATCGGCCGCCACCCGGGAGGCGGCGGCCGCTTTGCGCCCATCAATCCGGTCACGGTCTCGCCGGTAGATGCTGCGGCCATCCTTGATCGTTTCCACCACTCGGAGGGCGCTGATCTTGCCGGGATCCACCTTCAGCGGGTTGCCCTCCAGGATCACCAAATCGGCCCGCTTGCCGGGCTCCAGCGTGCCCTTGCTGGCTTCTTCGAAGTATTGATAAGCGGCCCAGTCGGTGATCGCCTTGAGGGCCACATAGGGCGACACCCGCTCGGATGGACCCAGCACAAAGCCGCTGCGGGTGGTGCGGGTCACGGCCGTTTGGGTGAGCCGGAGCATGTCGGGAGGCACCACCGGAGCATCATTGTGGTTGGTGAAGCGCAATCCCTTGTTGTAGGCATAGGCCAGGGGGCTGATGCCTGCAGCCCTGCCCTCCCCCAACATCTTGCGGTGCCAGTCGCCCCAGAAGAAGGTGTGGGCGGAGAAAAAGCTCGGCACGATGCCCAGCTGGGCCATGCGGTCCACCTGGTCGTGGCGGGCCAGCTGGGAGTGGATGGCCACGGGCCGCAGATCCTTCGCGCCGTAGCGGGCCCGGGCCTGGGCCACCGCCGTGAGCAGCTGCTCCACCGCCGCGTCCCCATTGGTGTGGGTGATCACCTGGAGGTTGTTCCGCCAGGCCAGGGCCACCCAGTCGTTCACCTCCTGCTGGGTCATCACCGGGTAGGCGCGGTAGCTGGCCGCCTGGCCCGGCGGGGGGGTGGTGTAAGGCTGGCTCAGGTAGGCCGTGCGTCCCTGGGGGGAGCCGTCGCTGACGAGCTTGATGCCGCCGATCTTGAGGTGGTGGTCGTAGACGCCCACCCTCAGCTTGGCTGTGGTGCCGCTGGCGGACTGGCCCGACAGGGTGCCCCGGGGGGCGATGGTGGGCCGGCTGGCCAGCGTTCCCTGGGGTGCGCCGGCAAACTCCTGGCCCGCGTTGGCGGTCATGGAGCCCAGCGGCCAGGCCGCAGCGGGCTTGACGATCTCCACCTCCTTCAATTTCGGCTCCAGCTGGCTCGGATCCCCCAGCACCTTGAAAAAGGGGTAGGCCACCACATCCAGCAACAACCGCCCTTGGCGGCCCGCCTCCCGAAACAGCTCCAGATTGGCTGGATTGCTCAGGCCGTCCTGGGCGGTGGTGAGGCCATAGCTGGCCCACCAGCGCTGCACCTCATCCAGCTTGGCCAACTTCTCAGCGAGGGTGGGCTGGGGGATCAGGACCATGAAGGGCAAGCCCGCCGCTTCTTCGAGCACCCCATTCGGCTCCCCTGTGGCCGGATCACGCTGGATGTGGCCGCCCGGCGGATCGGAGGTGGTGCGATCGATCTTCACCAGGGCCAGGGCGGCGCTGTTGGCCACCACCAGATGGCCGGAGGCATGCATCAGCAGGATCGGCACCGTGGCGCTCACCGCATCCAGATCGGCCCGGGTGGGGTGGCGCCGCTCCGCCAGCAGGCTGTCGTCGTAGCCGGAGAAAAACACCAGCTGGCCCACAGGTGTGGGGTGTTCCGCCAGCCAGCGGCGCACCACCCCCTGGATGTCGGCCACAGTGTTCATCGTGCCCACCGGCGGCGGGCTCAGGTCGGGCCGGCCCCAGGTGGTGACGTAGTCGGGCAGGTGGCCGTGGGCATCGATGAAGCCCGGCAGCAGGGTGCGGCCGGCCAGATCCACCCGCCGCGCCCCAGGCCCAGCGAGGCGCAGGGCCTCCGCCAGTGGCCCCACCTGGAGGATCCGCCCGCCCTTCTCCACCAGGGCCTCGGCGTAGGCCGGCTGATCGCCCGCCATGGTGAGAATCTCTCCGCCGCTATACACCGTGGCGACAGGCGTTGCCGTCGCCTGGGGCGGCGCAGCGAGGGTGGCTGGGGCGGTGAGCCAGGGCGCCCCCCAAACGAGTGCCACCGCTGACCCCAGGCCTAGCGCCCGCTGCCGCCCCCATGGCTTGGGCCATCCCGGGGAACGGTGCGGCTTCGGGGAGAGGGGGACGGGCGATGGCGTGGTCATGAACGGCAAGAACGACCCCCTTCAGGATGACCAAACCCGCGTCCTTTGGCAGGCTGTCCCAGGCGTCTCCTTCCCCATGACCCCTTTGGCGTGGCTTCGCTGGTTGTCCCTGTTCTCCTGCCGGCCGTCTGGCGGCAGGACACTCTCCAGCCCCTGGCGCCTGGCCCTGCTGTTTCCGGCCCTGCCGGCGCTGGTGGGCACACCACCCCCTGGTGGCGAGGCCCCCAAGGGCTTTTCCCCCCAGGCCATCGTGCGGCGGGCTGAGACGCGCCAGGTGGGGGGTGTCACCGTGAGCGTGGCCAGCCTCAGCGATGCGGAGGCCCATCAATTGGTGGGTTTTGATCTGGCGAAGGCCAACATCCAGCCCGTGTGGATCCGCGTGCGCAACGGGGAGGACACCCGCTACTACATCCCCCCCATCACGATCGACAGCGAGTATTTCTCCCCTTTGGAGGTGGCCTGGCAGGGCCATCGCTTCCTGGATCCCACCGGCAACGCCCGCATTGACGCCCGCCTGCGGGGGCTCGATCTGCCGGAGGCGGTGGATCCTGGCGGCACGATCAGCGGCTATGTGTTCACCAATCGGGATGAGGGCATCAAATATGCCGATGTGGAGTTGGTGGCTCCGGGCCGCAAGCGGGTGCGGCGCCTCTCCTTCCTCACCCGGGTGCCGGGGCTGCGCACCGATTTCCAGAAGGTCAACTGGGACCACCTTCAGGCGCCGGGCCGCATGACCGTGCTCACGGAAGCTCAGCTCAAAACCTGGCTCGAATCCCTTCCCTGCTGCACGCTCGGCGGCGATCGCCGCACCCCCGCCGATCCCCTCAACATCGTGCTCATCGGCAGTGCCGATGCCGTGTTCCCCCCCCTGGCCCGGCGGGGGTGGCATGTCACCCAAAGCCTCTCGGCCGACTCGGTTTGGCAAACCGTCACCTCCTCCCTGTTTGGCCACCGCTACCGCTACGCGCCGGTGTCGCCCCTCTACGTGTTCGGCCGGCCCCAGGATCTGGCGTTGCAGAAGGGCCGCAGCGATGTGAATCAACGCAACCACATGCGTCTGTGGTTGGCGCCGGTGACGGTGAGTGGCACGCCGGTGTGGGTGGGCCAGATCAGCCGCGACATCGGCGTGCGCCTCACCCGCAAGACCCTCACCACCCACAAGATCGATCCTTCCGTGGATGAGACCCGCTGGTATCTCATGCAGGATCTCTATTTTTCTGAGGGACTCTCGCGCTTCGGGTTTGTCACGGGCGTTGGGGCGGCGCCGCCGGAGCGGCCGCGCTTCAACTACACCGGCGATCCCTACGAAACCGATGGGCTGCGGGCCGTGCTTTGGCTATCGGCCCAGCCGGTGAGTTACCACCGGGTGGCCACCCAATGGCCGGCGCCCAGGGGGCCGGTGCCCCGCCGGGCGCAGCCCAGGCCCTGATCCTGCGTCGGTTACCCCTCGATCAGCCTCAGCTCACGGGTGGGCTGCCCCCCATGGTCCCGTTTGAGGGTCTCCATCGCGCGTTGGCGAATGTCCATCACGCCGTTGAGGTCCTTCGCCAGACGGGGGTGAGCATCGATCAGGGCGCCAAGGGTTTTTCCGTCGATCACGAGCACCCGCAGATCGGTGGAGGCCCGCACGGTGGTGTCGGCGATGCGGTTGTAAAGGAGGCTCACCCTCTCTCCGAAAAATTCCCCCATGCTCAAGATGCCCATGGGCAGTGGGGTGCCATCCTCTGCATGCACGAGCATTTCAGCCTCGCCAGAGAGGATGAGGAAGAGGCTGGTGAGGGGTGTGCCCTGCATCAGCACCACCTCTGAGGCGGCGTAGTCGCGCACTAGGGACGAGGTGGCCAGGCGCTCAAGGTCTTCAGCGGGCAACAGGGCGAAACTGGAGTTGCGCAGACTTTGCAGTCGTTGTTTTTGCCGTGCCTCCGGCTGGCTGGCGGCAGGCTCGCTGTAGGGAAGGGAGACTTGTATGGGATAGGGAATGGTCAGCCCATCGCGCCGGGCGACATACCAAAGTCTTCGCATCAGCTCGTCTGCAGGACCTCCAGATTCCCCATAGCTACGAGCAGCAAATTCTAAAACATAACTGATAGAGCTTTCATTGAAGCTCTCGAGTTTGGCCTTCGGGGGCGGCTCCATCAGGATGCCCTTGATCTCTTTGGCCGTGCTCTCCAAGACCTCTTTCACATGATTGGGGGGATCCTGCAGCGAGAAGTTGATCTGGATCGACTTGATGTAGGTGTCCTGGGGGCGGCTCATGTTGGTGAAGCTGCTTTTCCCCAGCTCCGCGTTGGGCACCACCACCAGATCCTCATCGCCAGTGAGCAAATGCACGGCGCGCCAATTCACCTCCACCACCTTGCCCTTGTTGCCGCCGATGTCCACCCAATCCCCCAGCCGAATCGGTTGCTCAAACAACAGGGCCACCCCTGAAAAGATGTTGCCCAGGCTGTCCTGAAGGGCCAGGCCAAGCACCAGCGAGCCCACCCCCAGGGCGGTGAGGAAGCCCCCCAGATCGGCCCCCCACACGGTGGAGAGCACGATCGAGGAGCCCAACAACACCAGCACGAATTGGCCCAGATCACGGAAGAGCCGGGGCACCTTGGCCTGCCAGCTGCCTTCGCTCGCCTCATCGAACAACACGCTGTTCATCAGGCTGAGGGCGGCATAGATCAGGCTGATCCACAGCAGGGTTTCCGCCACGCGCACCAGCCCGGTGGCCCGGGAGAGCCCCATCACCCGATTCAGCAGCACGAACACGGTGAGGGCAGGGATCACCCAATTGCGCAGGATGAGCACCGCGGGAAGGAAGCGATGGCGATTGCGCTTGAGGGTGCGAACGGCTTCACCCAGCAGCACCATGGCCACGGGGAAGCCAAAGATCAGCAGCGACACCCAACCCACCTGGCCGGAGGAGATCGCTGTGGGCACGGCCGGGTTCATCGGCGGGAGGCCTCCAGTTGCGGCTGCTCACCCTCGCCAGGGGGCTCGATGGACCCCTCCACCTCCCAGATCGGGATCGGGCCATAGCCCTTCACCTCCATGGCCGGCAGGGGCTTGAAGCCAAAGAGTCCCCGCAGGGCGTCCACGATCGGGGCACTCACCTGGATGACGTTGCGCTTGGGGGATTCATGGATGCCCCGAGCGATGTTGATGGTTTGCCCCCAGATGTCGAAGGAGAGGCGCTCGCCACTCACCACGCCGGTGGTGAGGGGGCCGCCATGGATGCCGATGTCGAGGGAGATGGACACGTTGTGCACCTGGTTGAAGCGTTTCATCACCTGCAGCATGGCCAGGGCGCAATCCACGGCCCGCTTCTCATGGTCGATGCGGGGGCGGGAGAGTCCACTCACGGCGAGGTAGGTGGAGCCCACATCCTGGAGTTTTTCCACATCAAACCGCTCACTGCAGTCATCCAGTGCACTGGTGAGCTCATTGAGCAGGGCGATCGATTCCTCAGCGGAGGTGTTTTGGGAGAGTTCCTGCCACCCCTCGATTTCGGCGTAGAGCACCGAGACACTGGGATGGGTTTCGGCCAAATCAGCCGCCCCCTGTTTCATGCGGGCGGCGGTACTTCCAGGGAGGATGCTGCGCAACAGGCGATCGTTTTCGTCCATCTGCAGCCTGAGGGTTTCGTCCCGTTCCCCGATCTTGTCCGACATCGTGTTGAAGGCTGTGGCGAGCTCGCCGAATTCGTCTCGGGCGGCCACGGGGATATGGATCTTGTAATCGCCGCCACTGATCTTTTCGGTGGCATCCAGCAGGCGCTGAATCGGCCGGATGAAGGCCCGCGCCATCCACAAGGTGAACAAGGTGAGGGCGGGAATCAGCACGGCCGCCAGGAGAAGCAGGTTGCGGGCCAAGCGGCGGATGCCGCTGAAGAGTTCATCCTGGTCGATCTCCGAGAGCAACCCCCACTCAAAGGGGCCAAAGCGCAGGGGCTGGTAGGAGCCCACCGTGGCCACCCCTCGGTAATCGGTGTATTCGGCTGTGCCGGTTTTCCCCGCCAGGGCGTTGATCGCTCCTTTGGTATTCACGGGCTGAATCAGGATCGGCGTGCCGCTCTTTTTGATGGCATTGATCTTCTCTTCGGAAAGCCCCAATTGCTTCATCCGCTCCAGGTATTGTTTGGGATTTTCCAGGAAAAAGCGCGGGGAGGAGCGAAATATTTGGTCTTCTCCCACCACATAGGTTTCACCAGTTTTTCCTAGTCCCACCTCCTTCCACTTGCCAGAGGAGGTCATCAGCTGATCGAGGCGTTCGTTGGTGAGCTGGAAAATCAAGGCGCCAATGAAGTCGTCGCCATCAAACACGGTGGTGCCCACAAACATCGTGGTCTTACCAAAGCCTGGTTTGTAGGCCTCAAAGTCGCCAAAGGTGATGAAAAAAGGATCTCTCGATTTTTTCACTTCGCGAAACACCTTGCCTGCTTGGCTGTCGGAGTAAGGGCCGTTCAGCAGATTGGTACCAAGATCATCTTCCTTGGCCATGCTGTAGACCACATTGCCGGTGTTGATGTCCACCAGCATGATATCCGCATAGTCGAAAAGTTCTCCCAGGCGGGCAAAGCGGCGCTGGTATTCCTTGTGGATGCCGCTCCAGGTGCTGCCATCTTTGGCGTCTTCAAGCTGGGTGATGTCTAGCGCGGATTGGGATCCTGTGGTTGGCGTCTGCAGCGTAGGCGCGACTTCGTAATGATACTTCAGGTAGCGTTCATTGGGGGTGGTTGGATAGTAGGTGGCAGCTTTGGGGTCGCCAGTGATTTGGGCCTTGAGGCGGGGGATGAAGGAGGTTTCGTAATATCTTTTGAGGTCTTTCTTTTGGCCGTCATTGAGATCGCTGAGTTGGTTGAAGGCCTGGGTGAAGCGCTTCGTGGCATCGATGGTCATGCGCGTCTCGGAGAGCGTCATCACATGGTCCGAGAGCTTCTCCACATAGTCGCGAATCGCCTCCGCCCGCCCATTGCGCATGGCGGTCATCCGCTCGATCCCCGCCTCCTCCATCAGGTGTTTGGCGACGCCAAAACTCAGCAAGCCGGTGAGCAGCAAGCTCAGCAAGCTGGCCGTGAGCACCAGGGTGACGAGCTTGGAGGAGACGCTAAAATTTTGGAAAAGTTTCCTGAGCGATTGGAGCACAGGTAGAGCGCTGCATAGCCTCACGAGTGTGACTCGCCGACGTCGAAACCGGTGGGCAAGTCAAAAGAAATGCACAAAAACCGTGATCGGGTCCTGCAGCCAGCTCCCAACGGGGGAGCTCTGAATTCCCTCAGGGTTGGATGGTGGCCAGGGCAGCCCGGCTCTTTTCCAGGAGCGGTTGGGGCAGGCTTACGTAGCCCAACGGCTCTGCCAGCGCCTGGGCCGGCTCGCTGAGGGCATAGCCAAAGGCCTTGTTGAGGCTGGCCTGGTCGGTCGGCCCATTGCCTGTTTCATAGAGCAGGATCCAAACGAACGTCACCAGGGGATAGCCCACCCGCGGATTGTGATCCATACGGCTCAGAGCGGGCCCCAGATCGATGTTCGCCAGGGCCTCCCGCGCACTGTCGTCCGTGGGCTTCACCAGTTGGCCGGCCCCATTGCTGAGGGCCGCCATCTGGAGCGGCGGCTCGGCATAGGCCTTATTCACCACTCCCAAGGCCCCATCCACCTTTTTGAGTTGGGCCGCCACGCCCTCGTTGCCCTTGGCACCGGTTCCCACGGGCCACTTCACGAGTTTGGCCGATCCCACCTGCCGCTTCCAGCTGGGGGAGATCTCCGACAGATGGGCGGTGAAGTTGGCTGTGATGCCCGACCCATCGGAGCGCACCACCACCTGGATGGGCTTGGCGGCACACCCCAGCTGGCTGTAATTGGAGATCGTTCCCTCGAAGATCCCCACCAGCTGGGCCTGGCTGAGCTTGAGGTCGCAGCCCTTGTGGTGGTAGGCCACCACGTTGGCCCCCGCCGTGATGGGGAATTGCACCACCCCCCGCCGCTCCCTGGCCACCTCCTCGGCCGACATCGGCACATCGCTGGCGGCAAAATCCACCATGTTGTAGCCGAATTGCTGGATCCCGGCCCCAGAGCCCACGGATTGGTAGGTCACCTTCACGCCCTGGTTGGCCAGTTCTTCAAACCAGCGCTTGAAGAGGGGCAGCGGGGAGCTGGTTCCCGCCCCATCGAGGGTGGTCAACACTGGGGGAGGCATCCCTTCCACCCTGGTGCTTTCGGTGCGGCTGGAGCCGCAGCCAGCCGCCGTCAGTAGCAAGGCCGCTGCCAGGGTTGAACGGAAGGATTGCCGAAGGCCAATGCGCACGCCCGTCTGTGGCTAGGGGTTGACTTCATTAAAATGAGGCGCCTTTTGGGCTTGGGGCAAGACCAACCTGGAATTGTTGATGGTCTGTTGCACCCCCACTCAGCCCTCATCATGGGCGTGGCGGCGATACAGGAAGTCGAGGGCCCCATTGCGGAGGCGGCCGTAGCGGGGGTCGGCCTGGATGGTTTCGTAGGAGCGAGGGCGTTCGAAGGGCACCTCCAGGATGTCCCCGATCGTCGCCGCCGGTCCGTTGGTCATCATCACAACGCGATCCGCCAGGAAAAGGGCCTCATCGATGTCGTGGGTGATCATCAGCACCGTGGGTTTCTGCTCTCGCCAGATCGCCAGCAGTTCCTCCTGCAGTTCCTCTTTGGTGATGGCGTCGAGGGCGCCGAAGGGCTCATCCAACACCAGCACCGCTGGCTGCACAGCCAGGGCCCGGGCGATGGCCACCCGCTGCTTCATGCCCCCGGAGAGTTGGCCCGGCAGCTTCTGGGCCGCATCCGCCAGATGCACCATCTCCAGATGGTGATCCACCACCTGGCGCCTGCGGGCCCCATCCAGCTCGGGGCGGGCGGCTTTGACAGCCAGCTCCACGTTTTGGCGCACCGTCTGCCAGGGCAACAGGGAATAGTTCTGAAACACCACCATCCGATCGGGCCCCGGCCGATCGATGGGCCTGCCCTCCATGGTGACCTGGCCGCTGCTGGGCTCCAGAAAGCCGCTCACCATGTTGAGGAGGGTGCTCTTGCCGCAGCCGGAATGGCCGATCACGCAGACAAACTCTCCCTGGCTCACCTGCAAATTCACATCCCGCAGGGCCTCAAACGCCCCTCGCCTGGTGTGAAACACCTGGCCCACCGCCGTGAATTCCAGAAATGGGGTGGTGGGGCTCATGGCAAGCGGTGGAAGGGGAATGGGGAGTGAGGCGCTCCGGTTCACGGAGCCTTGGGCAAGGCCACCGGCGCCATGGGGGGTTCGGGGCTGCCGGGAAGGGCCCGCAGGTAGGCCAGGGGATCGTCCTGCTGGAAGGGGATGCCATCGGCCAGGGTGAAGGCGTGGCGATCGGGCCGCTGCACCGGGTAGCCCGCGGCCTCCAGGGCGCGGTCGCAGAGGTCGGGCCGGTAGACCTGGGCCAGCAGTTCCAGCCGATTGCTCGGGAAGGGGCACCAGCCCCAGCGGCTGAACTGGCTCAAGATCCAGGCCCCCTCGGCCCGGTTGGGGATGTGGGCCCGATCGGCGTGGTAGCGGTTGAAGGCCAACAGGTCTTTCGGGGCCTCCCCCGTGCCTGTGTCGAACTGGCGTTCGAGGGCGATGGAGGCCCGGGTGCCCAGCCACTGGGGTTGGCTGAGCACGCCGGTGAGCTCCGCTCGCCGGCCGCCGTCATCACAGCGTTCCGCTGCTCGCATGAGGCCCACGCAGAGGGCCTCAAGGGCCTCGGCATGGCGCTCTGCCCAGTCCTCGGAGCAGGTGAGCACCTTTTCTGGATGGCCGCTCCAGATGTCCAGATCGGTGGCCAGCACAAAACCTCGCCTGTCTTCCACCGCTTCGGCCACCCGGTAGCGACCAGCGATGAAGCCATCGATGTGCTCACTGCGCAGGGCTCCGTGCATGGCCATCGGCGAGAGCACGGGAAAGGTCGCCTGCCGCTCGGGATCCATCCCCCCCGCGGCGAGCCAGTGACGCACTAGCAGCTCAGCTGTGCCATGGCGCTGGGGCACGGCGATGCGCAGGGGCTCGCTGCGCTGGCCCACCAGGCGCGCCAGGCTCTGGCGATCGCTCACGCCCCCCCGCAGGAACGCGCGGGCCAGGCAGAGGGCATTGCCGTTGCGGCTCACCGTCATCGGTGTGATCGCGGGCCATGGTCGCTGGCCCCCCAGCCCCAGCGCGAGGGCCAGGGGGCTCGTGGCGGCGGTGATGGCCCCATCCAGGTCTCCGCTCACGAGCTTCTCCTCCAACCGTTCCCAGCTGGCGAAGGGCACCGTCACCACCTGCACGCGAGTGGTATCGAAAAGGTTGTCGGCCAGGGCGAGAGCCAAGGGGGCGATGTCGAGCCCGGGGATCACGCCAAGCCGCACGGTTGTCGCCCCCTTCGGCTGGGCCAGCCTTGGGGCCGCGGCGGAGCTGCGGGCCACCTCCTTCTCCCGTTCCACCCGCCGTTGCCGCAGGCGCCGCTGCTGCTGCAGGAAGCCGATGAGCTCCGTGCGCAACTGGTAGTACTGCGGATGATCCATCACCTCCAGCCGGCGGCGGGGCCGGGGGATGGGCACCTCCAGAATCTGGCCGATTTCGGCCTCTGGCCCATTGGTGAGCATCACCACCCGGTCGGAGAGCAGCAGGGCCTCATCCACATCGTGGGTGACCATCACCGTGGTCACCCCCGCTTCCTGGCAGATGCCCATCAGCTGTTCCTGCAGATTGCCGCGGGTGAGGGCATCGAGGGCGCCAAAGGGCTCATCCAGCAGCAGCAGCCTGGGGCGGATGGCCAGGGCCCGGGCGATGGCCACCCGCTGCTTCATCCCTCCCGAGAGCTCGCCGGGCAGTTTGTCGGCCGCAGCGCCCAGGCCCACCATGGCGATGGCCTTCTCCACCGTGGCGTGTCGCTCGGCGGCACTCTGATGGCCCATCACCCGGTTCACGGCCAGGGCGATGTTTTGCCGCACGCTCTGCCAGGGAAGCAGGGAATAGTTCTGGAACACCACCATGCGATCGGGGCCCGGTTCGGTGACCTGGCGCCCGTCCATCAAGATGCCGCCACTGCTGGCCTGGGTGAGACCCGCGAGCAGGTTGAGCAGGGTGCTCTTGCCGCAGCCAGAGTGGCCAATCAAGGAAACGAATTCGCCTTCGGCGATCTCCAGGTCGATGTCCTTGAGGGCGATGTAGCGGCCACCATCGGCAAGGGGGAACACCTGGGTGACATCGTCGACCGTGAGGAAGGCCCCCATCTCAGTTGCTCCCCCGAGCCACCCGGCGTCCCACCCAGGCCACAAGGCGATCGAGCGCAAGGCCCACCAGGCCCACATAGAGGATGGCCAGGATGATCTGGCTGGAGCTGGCATCTCCGCCAGCGTTGTAGGCATCCCAGATGAAGTAGCCAATGCCGCCATCGGCCTTCAGCATCTCTGCCGCCACGATGGCCAGCCAGGCCAGGCCCACGGCAATGCGGAGCCCGGTGAACACGTAGGGCACCGTGGCCGGGATCACGATGTTGCGGATGTATTCCCCTTTGCGCAGCCTCAACACCCGCGCCACATTCGTGTAGTCCTGAGGGATTTCGCGGATGCCCACCGCCGTGTTGATGATGATGGGCCAGATCGCGGTGATGAAAATCACAAAGATGGCGGAGGTGGTTGCGTCCTGGAACACCATCAAGGAGATGGGAAACCAGGCCAGCGGCGGCACGGTGCGCAACACCTGGATCACCGGATCCAGGCCCTTGCCGATGAAGCGGCTCAGACCCAGCAGCCCGCCGATGCTCACACCCACCACCGCCGCCAGGCCGTAGCCCAGGGCCACCCGCTGCAGGGAGATCAGGATTTGCCAGCCCAGACCCTTGCTGGTGCCCCCGTTATCAAAGAAAGGTTGGCTGATGTAAGGGTTCCAGGTGTCGACCACCACGTTGATCGGGCCAGGGAGGCGGCCCACTCCGAGCAGCAGGGACAAAAGCTGCCAGGCGAGAAGAAATCCGCCAATGCAGATGAGATAGGGCAACAGGGGCCGCAGACGGGGCTGAGGGGCGCCTTCCCGCTGGCGTTGCCGCGGTTTGGCGGCAGAGGAGGTGAGCGTCATGGGTTCAGCTCAGGGCCTTGATCTTCAGGCCGTCGAGGTAGGCCTTGGGATTTTCCGGATCAAACACCACCCCATCGAAGAAGGTTTCCTTGCCCCTGGAGTCGCTGGCTGGGATGGCAGCTTTTTGGCCAATGGCTTCGGCCGCCGCCTTCCAGATGTCGGCCCGGTTCACTTTGTTCACCAGGGCGTTGATGTCCGTGCTGGCCGGCAGGTAGCCCCAACGCATGTCTTCGGTGACAAACCAGGCATCGTGGCTTTTGTAAGGGAAGGAAGAGTTGTCTCTCCAGAACCGCATGGCAAAGGGACTGTTTTGCACCACCCGACCATCGCCGTAGTCGACCGTGCCCGCAAGGCGAGGTTTGATGTCGGCGACGTTGGCCTTGATATATTTATCCTCGGCGATGATCTCGCACATCTCGTCGAGATTGGCTGGGTCGTCGCACCACATCTGGGCTTCCTGGATGGCCATCACCAAGGCTTGGGCGGCTTTGGGATGCTTGTCCACCCAGTCCGCCCGCATGGAGAAGGCCTTCTCGGGATGCAACTTCCAGAATTCCCCGGTCTGGGCAGCGGTGTAGCCCAGTTTTTTGTTCACAAGGCGCTGATTCCAGGGCTCGCCAACGCAGAAGGTGTCCATGGTGCCGGTCTGCATGTTGGCCACCATCTGGGGAGGGGGAATCACCACCAGGTCGGCCTCCTTGTTGGGATCAATGCCGTTAGCCGCCATCCAATAGCGCATCCAGAGGTCGTGGTTGCCACCGGGGAAGGTGACGGCTCCTTTGAACTTTTTCCCCTTTGCCTTGGCGTTGTCGACAACTTTTCTCAGTCCAGCGGCGTTGTTGATCGTGAGCTTGTCGGCCAAGAAATCCTTGGACACCGAGAACGCTTGCCCCTGGGTGTTGAGCCGCGCCAAGGTGTACATCGGCAGGGGCTGCTTGCTCTTGGTGATCTTCCCGGCGGTGAGCAGCAGGGGCATGGGCGAGAGGATGTGGGCTCCATCGATGCCGCCCTTCTCGCTCCCCAACTCCAGGTTGTCGCGGGTGACGGCCCAAGAGGTTTGCTTCATCACCTTCACATCGGGCATGCCGTGCTTGGCGAAGAGGCCTTTTTCTTTGGCGATGATCAGTGGGGCGCTGTCGGTGAGGGCGATGAAGCCCAGGGTGGCGCCCTTCACTTCTGTGTCGCCTCCGCTAGCGGAACCGGTGGCAGCACTTTCTTTTTTTTCGGCGGTGGCTGGTGGTTTGCCGCCGCAGGCGGCCAACACCACACTGCTCACGGCCGTGCCGGCGGCGGTGAGGAGAAAACGGCGACGGGAAAAAGAAGCCATGGTCTGGGCTTTTGGGTGTTGGGGTGAAGAACAGTGGGCCAGGGGCTAGATGGCGCCAGGAGCGTCCTGCCATGCCTCCTATGGAGGGATGGCAGGAGACGTTCGCTGCGTTGTCATGGACAAACCCAACCCACGGAATGGTTCAAGGAGTTGGGTGAGGCAACCACCGGAAGATTGGGAGAGCGGGCCGGTGGACCATTGGCGTGCTTCAAAAAGAAGCGCACAGAAAAGCCAAGTATTGGATTGGCGCAAACGCTGACCAACAGTGTTATCGAAACATTTGATCCGGGGGTGCCGATGTTGTATCAGCTACCAAAAGGCGGGCCGTCAGCTCTCCGTGGCGGTCAGGCCGAACTCCTCCAGCGCCCTGGGCAGGTTGCGGTGCTCGTGGCCTGGATGGCTCAGCTTCACCAGGGCAAATCGTTGCAGCTCATCGAGGCTCTGCCAGGCGTCAGGGCGAAGGGCCAGTCCCAGTTGCCGACAGGAGGCTGCGAGCTCCGCAGGGAGCAACGCCCCCTGTTGCCACTCGGCC